>JBDTSX010000067.1:0-12499 GCA_039930925.1 Acidobacteriota bacterium
ATATTCGGGTTGACCATCTGGCCGGTGTTCCGATCGAGGATGCGATCCTCGAAGAGCGCGAAGTTCAGCGACCCGATTACGCCGCCGTAGACCTGGCTCTCGGCGGTCAGCCGGCTTACGATCAGGCCGCAGTCCTGGATCGCCAGCACGCGCTTCACCTTGACGATGCCGGTTTCGATGTCCACGGCGACTTCCGCGAACTGGACTCCGGAGGTGGTGACGGACGACAGGCCCGGCTGCCAGTTGCCGTCGACCGAGATCGGCTGCGTTCCGAGCTGCTTGCAGGCCTCGGCCCAGGACATCCCTTTCGAGGGAGTGTCTTTGACGTGGATGCGTCCGCCAGCCGCAACCAGCGACGCGGCGTCAACGCCAAGCACCGGCGCGATTCTGGCCTTGAGCGCGTCGAGCGCGTTGACCGACGCGATGCGGATCGCCGGGCTGACGGCGGCGGCGGTCGTGCTGCCGCCCGAGGCGCCGCTGATCGGGAACATGGTGTCGCCGATTTCCGGCTTGATCGCGCTCGCCGGCAGACCGAGCGTGTCTGCCGCGATGACCGCGATCATCGTCCGCGTGCCGGTGCCCAGATCCTGGGTGCCGCAGCGGACGACCACGCCGCCGTCGGACGAAATCTCGACGTGCGCGCCGGACGGACCGCGGCCGCCGCCGCCCCAGGTGTTGATCGCGACCCCCATCCCGGTCTTGATCGGGCCCGGCGACGGGTCGCCGGTCGGGTGCCGCTTGTCCCATCCGAACTCGGTAGCGCCGCGGCGCAGGTACGAGGCCCACATCGCATTCGGGGCTTCGGGCGGCAGGTTCTTGATCCGGAACTCGACCGGATCCATCTTCACCTTGTCCGCGAGCTCCTCCATCAGCACCTCGGTGATGAAGCTGCCCTGCGGATGGCCGGGGGCGCGCATCGGGCGCTGCTGGCCGGTGTTGATGAAGACGTCCTTGTGCGAGCGGCGGCGGTTGGGGAACTGATAGATGTACGGCAGCGGGAACCCGGCTGCGGCGCCGGCGCCGCCGGTGCCCCACGACTCGGCATCGAACGCGGTCAGCAAGCCATCGGCGCCGACGCCGGCCTTGATGTGCGCCGCCGCGGAGGGCCGGTTGCCGGTCGCGAGATGCTCTTCCTTGCGATCGAGCATCAGCTTGACCGGCGCCTTCGCCTCCTGCGCGAGCCGCGCGCAGATCAGGCCCTGCGCATCCGGGCCCATCTTGCTGCCGAACCCACCGCCCATGTACTGCGTGATCACGCGGACGTTCGCCTGGGGGATGTTCAGTCCCGTGGCCAGCCCATCGCGCGCGGCGCTGATCCCCTGCGTCGAGACCCAGGCGGTCAGGTGATCCCCGTCCCACTCGCAGACCGCGCCGTGTGATTCGAGGCAGACGTGGGTGATCACGTGCGTGGAGTAAGTCTCGTCCACGACGTGCGCGGCCGCCTTGAATCCGGCCGCCAGGTCGCCGGTTTCCTGCGTCTGGCCCGGACGGACGTTCCCGCCGGTAAACACCGCCGGGGCGCTTCCGGCGAGCGCCTGATCGACGCTGCTCAAATGCGGCAGAATCTCGTACTCCACCTTCACGAGCCGCGCGGCGTCAATCGCGCGTTCCTCGGTGTCCGCCGCGACCGCCGCGACTTCGTCCCCTTGGTACATGACCGTATTGCGTTGCGGGTTCGCCGGATCGCGCCAGGCCAGCGCGACCTTGACGCCCGGCGCGCGCTTCGCCGCAGTCAGATCGATCGACAGGATTCGCGCATGGGGATACGGCGAGCGGACGATCCGGCCGTAGAGCATCCCCGGCCGATTGATGTCGAACGTGTATTTGGCGCGACCGCTCACTTTCTCGGGCGCGTCGAGGCGCTTCACCGAGGTGCCGAGCACCGAATGCTCTGCGGGCCACGAATACTTGGGGTCGGCCGGCGGCGGGGGAGGCTGGCCGGCGCCGCCGCGTCCGCCCTGATCCAGCAGATCTTTCGGGCTATCCACGAGACACCCCCTTGACGCTCGAGACCGCTTCGAAGATGCGCGAGAACGTGCCGCAGCGGCAGATGTTGCCGTCGAGCCCACGGCGGATCTGATCGGGGCTCGGCGCAGGGTTTTTCTCGAGCAGCGCGACGCTCGCCATGATGAAGCCGGGGGTGCAGAAGCCGCACATCAGCGCATCCTTCTCGCAGAAGGCCTCCTGCACGGGATGCAGCGTGGCCCCGTTCGCGAGCCCGTCCACGTTGCGAATCTGCTTGCCCTGGACTTCGATCGCCAGTGTCGAGCAGGAGTAGATCGCGCGGCCGTCCACGATCATCGTGCAGGCGCCGCAGGCGCCGCGATCGCACCCGCGCTTGTTGCCGGTCAAGTCGGCGCGCATCCGCAACGCGTCGAGCAGCGTCACGCGCGGCTCGATCATCAGGTCCAGCCGCTTGCCGTTGACCATCAGCCGCACCGGCACCTCGCCGGGACCGACGCCGTTCGCGGCCGCGACCTGCGCGTCAGCCACGGACGGCGTTGCCGCTGCCGTCACCGCGCTCACCACACCGGCCGACTTCAGGAAGTCGCGGCGAGTAACCGAGAACCCGCCCGGTTTGTCATCCTTCGGAGCCATCGACAGGACCTTTCACGATTGGAACCGGATGCCGCCGGCACCGCGGGTGCCGGACCGCAACCAAAGGGAAGAGCTCGCCGCCCCGGAAGTGGTCGTGAGCCCCTGTAGTGTAGGACTCTTGCGCCTTCATCGCAAACGCAGTCTGAACTGATGCCTGATGCCTGCTCCGGCAGCGCCCCATCGTCCGGCTGAAACCGGACGCCACAGACCTTGCACCGGCCAACGACGCTGGTGCGAAGCTCGCCGAGCGACGGGAGTCCGGCGTCGCCCGTGGACACGCGCGACAGGACGATCGGCCAGGGCAGCGCCAGCGCCGGATCTCGCCGGCGGCACCGAGCGTCGTGCCGAGCGCGATGTACCGGAACGAGTCCGGGCTGTAGCACCATGTGCTCGACCCGCAGCGCCGATACGCAAGCACCAGGAGTGCGAGGCGAATCGCCGCGGCGGCCGCGATGACCTGGATCACCGAGGGCACGCTGCGAATCCTCTGGCGCCCGCGAATCGCAACGGTATGATGCACAGCGTGATTCAAGCGCACGTCGGGCTCGTCGGCTGCGGCCGGTGGAGTTCGCTCCTGCTGCGCGATCTCCGCGCGCTGGGGGCGCGCGTCGCCGTCGTTGCCCGCTCGGACGCCGGCTGCATCCAGGCGCAGACCGGCAATGCCGACGAGATCGTGGGACGCATCGTTGAGCCTCGGGGTGTTGACCCGTTCGCGGATCACAACACCATCTACCGTGGCGACGCGACCGCTCCCGAGCCCCCGCTCGCACCGGAGCGCGTCGCGGTCTCGGCGCGCGTACCGCTCGAGATCATGCTCGCCGAGACCCTCCAGTTCCTCCGCGGCGCTCCGCCGCCACGAACCTCGGCAGCCGATCGCGCACTCGCCGTCGGGCGTCTCGCCGGGATTGCCGCCTGCGCGCGGACCCGATGACGCCCCGCGCCACCGTCATCATTCCGACGTTCGACCATGGGCCGCAGCTGCGGCTCGCGGTCGAATCTGTCCGCCGGCAGACCGAGACCCGCCTCGAAATCGTCATCGTCGGCGACGGCGCGCCGGCGGCAACCGAAGCGATCGGCCGGGATCTCGAGGCGCTCGATCCACGCATACGCTGGGTGGGTTTTCCGAAGGACGCCCGGCACGGCGAGCGTCACCGCGATGCGGTGCTGCGGCAGGCCGCTGGAGAGATCATCTGTTATCTCGCCGACGATGACCTGTGGACGCCGGATCATGTCGAGACGATGTGGCGCCTGCTGGGCGGGGCCGGCGCGGACGTCGCCACGACGCTGATGGTCCGGGTGCAGCCAGGGGGCGGTCTAGCGCTGGGCCCGGCCAGGTTCGTGAATCTCTCGAGCGCCCATCATCGCCGCCTGTTCGCACAGCCGACCTCGGGCTTCGCGACGGGACTGTCGATCGTCGCGCACACCCGGGCGTTCTACGACCGTCTGCCGTTCGGGTGGCAGACCACGCCGCCGGGGATCCCGACTGACGGATGGATGTGGCGCCAGCTGCTTTCGGCGCCGGGTGTGCGGACGGTGAGCGAGTGCCGGGCCACGCTGCTGCAGTTTCATGGCCCGCCGCGGCGCGCCTGGAGCGTCGAACGCAGGCTTGCCGAAATGGCCCGCTGGTTCGACGCGCTCGCGGACGGCCGGTTGAACGCGGATTTCAGACGATTGGAACGCGAGGCCTGCCGTCCGTCGAGCCTGGCGTGGGCCTGGCAGGTGCTCTGGATGCAGCTGCACCGCCGGCCGATGACCGGCCGCCCGGCGATGCGGCTTGCGGCGGCGGTGTTGAACCGCCCGTGGCGATGATCCGTTGAAGCTGACAGGTCCGCCTGAAGGCCGACACTACCGCTGTCACGCTGCCGTAGCCTTCGGCTTTGAACAAGTTGCGGGCCGTTTGAAGGCGAACACCCACAGCATGACTTCGCGCCGTGCTCCCAGACTGTGACTATCGACTGTGACTGTCGACTGTAACTATCGACTGTGACTAACGACTAGCGACTAGCGACTACAACACTGAGGGGTCAGATCGGATCGGGAAGATCGTCCTCGTCGGGTACGACGAGCAGCACGCGGCAGCCATGTTCCGTCCACAACTCCCCGTGGTCGGTGTCGGCCTCGGCGTGGAGGAAATCACCCGCGTCCATGCGGCGGCCGCACGTATACAGGCTGCCGGAAATAACGTAGCACTCTTCGGCGCCGCCGTGGTGATGCGGAGGGAAGCGCACGCCAGGGGAGACGTCCAGGAGCAGGGTGGCGTAGCCGCTGCGCCGGTTTTTCGCCAGCACCTTCATCCGGATCCCCGGCACCGGGTGCGGCAGCCAGCCTGGATCGGAGGCGAGATGGAACGAAAATCCCGTCGGCACAGCGGGCGCGCCCAGGCGAGCCAGCAATTGCTCCCTGACCTGCGGTCGGGGACCCACCCGGGAATCCACGGTGGCCCAGGCGAGCGCGAGGGTAATCTCCTCGTCGAACTCCACGGCGTCAGCGTTGCGGTCGTTACTCACTGTTCCACATACATGGGCGCGAGCTGGTGCCGCAGCGTCGCCATGCCCGTCCGAATTCGCGTTTTCACCGTGCCGAGCGGAAGCCCGTGCCGCTCGGCAAGCTCGGAATGCGTCAGCCCGAGATAGAACGCCTGTTCGATCAATTGCCGCTGTTCGGAGGGCAGCGTGTCGAGTGCGCGCCCGATCGCGCACCGCTGCTCGCCGGCCCACGCGTCCGCTTCGGGGCTATCGACCGCGGCGGGCTGCGAGGCCACCGCTTCCGCGGTGCGGACGCGGACGGCGTTGGCGCGAAGCCGATCGACGGCCCGATTGCGCGCGATCCGAACCAGCCACGCGACCGGCGAACCGAGCTCGGCGTTGTAGGTTTCTGTCCGCGCCCACGCGGCCATGAAGACTTCCTGCAGGACTTCCTCCGCCTCGCCCTGGTGGCCGACGATGCGCGAGATGAGTCCGAAGAGGAGGCGGCCATGCCGATCGTACAACTCCGCGATCGCGCGCGGATCCCGCCCGCTCACGCGCGTGATGAGCGCGATGTCCGCCTGGACTTCTTCGCCAGTACGGATGCGGAAACCCGGTTGCTTCACGACCCGCGAATTGTAGCGTACGAGTCCCGGCGCCTGGACCAGCCTTTCGGGGCTGGCACGCCTCTGCGTCTGACGTCCCCGGGTCATCATCTGGTGATGCACGTCGTTGCGCCGGAAGGCACCCACGGAGCACGATGGGATGGCTCTTTGGCGTGCCCCCGGCGTAAAAAACAGTTCCTCAGACGCTGGCCGCCAGGGGGGCGAACGAGGCGTTCAACGCGGCGCTGTCGGTGAATTCCTGGAACTCGACCACCTGACCGTTGCGCAGGGTGAAGACCATCACGAAATCGGACGCGAACGAGCCGCCGGCCGACGTCCGGGGCGCCGGTTTGCCGGCCTGTTTCTGCTGCCCAGTCACACTACGGACGCCCGAAATTATTGGATTGCTGATGAGCTGGACCGGTCGGCGCGCTGGCCGGACGACCTACCCGAACGTGAGGACGGCCTACTCATGGTCAGCCTCGACGGGTAACTGGGCTGACTCCCATGCGGCAAGCCCGCCGGCCATTTCAGAGACGCCGCTGAAGCCACGCTGCTGGAGCAGGCTGGCGGCGATGGAGGATCGATAGCCTCCCGCGCAGTGCACCAGCACCGGCCGGCGTTCCGGCAGATCGCGCAGGCGCTCCTCGAGTCGATTGAGCGGGATGTTGACGCTTCCCGCGATCCGCTTGGCGGCGTGCTCGGCGGGCGCGCGGACGTCGAGCAGGACCGGCGGGTCGACCGCGGCGAGCCGTTCCGCGGCAACCTGCGCGCTGAGGCGCTCGGTGGCGGAGGTCACGCCGGGGCGCGACTGCAGGCTCAGCATGCCGTCGTGCAGATACCCGGCGAGGCGATCCAGGCCGATTCGTCCGAGCCGCGTCGCGGCTTCGTGCTCACGACCTGGATCCGCGACGAGCACGATCGGCCGCTCGGTGCTGAGCATGGTCCCCGCCCAGGTGGCGAATGATCCATCGAGACCGATGTTGAGGCTGCCGGCCAGGTGCGCCGAGGCGAAGTCGATCGGATCGCGCACGTCGACGATCTGGGCCCCCTGGCTTTGCAGGGCGAGGACGCGATCCAGCGTCAGCGGCTTCAACTCGCGCGCGAGCGATTCGTCGAGCGTCGAGCGTTCCCGCGTGTTCAGCACGGCATCGTAGGTGAAGTAGGGAGGCGCGTCGGGCTGATCCACGGTGACGATCTCGATGAAGGCATCCCTGGTCATCGGCTGAAGCGCGTAGTTGGTACGGCGTTGTTCGCCGATCGTCGAGACCGTCTCCTTGGCGATCGCCTTGCCGCAGAGCGACCCGGCGCCGTGCGCGGGATACACCAGGCTCTCGTCCGGCAGGGTCAGCAGCTTCGTTCGCACCGAGTCGTACAGCATGCCGCCCAGATCGGCGGCGGACCAGCCGAGCGCGACGCGCAGGTCGGGCCGTCCGACGTCGCCGACGAACAGCGTATCTCCGGTCAGCACGCCGTGCGGCGTGCCGGCGCTGATCGCGCGGTCGTAGACGACGATCGAGATCGACTCCGCGGTATGCCCGGGGGTTTCGAGCGCCTGCAGCCGCACCTGGCCGAACTCGATCGCGTCGCCATCGCCGAGCGGCGTGAACGCGTACTCCGCCGTGCCCCGCGCGCCCAGGTAGATGGTCGCGCCGCAGCGATCGCGCAGCTCGAGGTGGCCGGCCACGAAGTCGGCGTGAAAGTGCGTCAGGATCACGTGCGCGATGCGCAGCCCATGTTCCTCTGCGAGCGCGACATATTGGCCGATGTCGCGCTGCGGATCGACCACCGCGGCCACTCGGGACGCCTCGTCGCCGATCAGGTACGACGCGTGCGCGAGACAGGGGAGATAGAACTGCTTGAAGATCACGGCGACGCGGCCTCCAGACCGCGCATCGGCAGCCGGCTAGGACCGCGCGGCAATCGGCCGCTTGCCGAAACGGCCCCACGCGACGAATGCGGCGAGCGCGCCGAGGACGCCGTTCATCGGCAGCATGTAGACCTCGCCGCGGCTCAGATGGAAGCCCGCCGCCATTCCCATGATCACGACGAGTCCGACGGCGGCGAGCGGGGTCAATGCGGGCCGGATCCGCGTGGCCGCCGGGAGGATCAGTCCGATCGCGCCCGCGAGCTCGGACACGCCGATGCATCGCACCAGCGCCGCGGGCACCGCGCCGGTCCACGGCATCTGCGTCGCGAGGGCGGCAATCGGCTGCGTGACCTTCAGAAAGCCGGCAAACCCGAAGGTGAAGGCCAGCAAGGCCTGCGCGATCCACAGGGCCGCGTTCAGCGCCTGTCCACCGTTCTGGTTCGTGGTCGTCTGCCCTGGCGCCATAGCCAACAGCCTCCTCTGACCGGATTGCGCGGGCCGGGTTCCTCGATGGCGATGGCCGCGTCGCCTCAATAATGGCGGCTGGACGCGGCGGCGCGCAAGCGAAGGGTGGTGTTCGAGGCGCTCAAACAAGGACGTTGCGCCCGGACGCTCCGTTGCTACAATGTCGCGTCATACGACAGCCCCTGGCCCTCGGGAAACGGCTCCCGCTGCCAATCGTGACGCACAAGGAGTGACCGCGATGAGCGATTCCACCATCAGCCGTCGTGAGCTGATCCGTCGAAGCGGTGTCCTCGGAAGCCTGGTGGCCCTACCCGGCCTCCATCCGAACGCGCTCTACGCCCGTTGCGGGGATCCTGACCTGTCCCGGCCGGACGATCAATCAACCGCCACACCCGTCCGCGCCGGCAGCGGCCCCACCGGCCTCCGCCCCGGTCCCGAGATTTACGAATCGATCGGCGTGCGCCCCCTGGTGAATGCTCGCGGGACCTTCACAATCGTGAGCGGATCGCTGATGCTGCCGGAGGTCCGGGCGGCGATGGACGCGGCCAGCCGCCACTACGTGCACCTCGACGAGCTGGCGGAGGCGATCGGCGCCCGTCTGGCCACGCTCACCGGGGCCGAATGGGGCCTGGTCACGTCCGGCTGCTCCGCCGCATTGACGCATGCCACCGCGGCCTGCGTCGCCGGAGGCAATCCGGATCTCCACGTCCGCATCCCGAACCTGGGCGGCTTCCCGAAGGACGAGGTGATCATCCCGAAACACTCGCGCAACGTCTACGACGCGGCGGTGCGTACGGTGGGCGTACGGGTGATCGAGGTCACGACGCTGGCGGAGCTCGAGTCGGCGCTGGGGCCCCGGACGGCGATGATCTACGTGCTGGCCGGCCCCAATGCCGACAACAGTCCGCTCAACGTCAAGGCGATGGCGCCGCTGGCGCAAGCTGCCGGCGTGCCGATCCTGGTCGATGCGGCGGCCGAGATCCTGACCATCCCCAACGTCCATCTCCAGAACGGCGCCAGCCTGGTCGGCTACAGCGGAGGCAAGTGCCTGCGCGGCCCGCAGTCCGCCGGCCTGCTGCTCGGACGCAAGGATCTGGTGCGCGCCGCGTGGGTCCATCACGCGCCGCATCACGGCTACTCGCGCTCGATGAAGGTCGGCAAGGAAGAAGCGATCGGGATGCTGATGGCCGTCGAGATCTGGACCAAGCGCGATTACGACGCCGAGATGAAGGTCTGGGGCTCCTGGCTCGAGCAGATCGCGCGGCGCGTGTCCACGCTCGACGGCGTCACTTCGTCGATCGCGCAGCCGACCGGATTGTCGAACCGCACCCCGACACTCAGGCTGCGATGGGATCGCCAGCGGATTGCGATCAGCGGGGACGCCGTGGCGAAGATCCTGCTGGACACCGCGCCGCGCATCGTGACCGCCGGTGGGGGTGGCGGCGGCGCGGGGGCGCCGGCGACCGTCACCGGGATCTCGATCACGCCGTACATGCTGTCGCCGGGGGACGAAAAGATCATCGGCGATCGCATCTACGCGATCTTGTCCAATCCGCCCGCGTCGCCGGCCGCCCAAGTTGCGCCGCCGGCCACCGATCTGACCGGTCAGTGGGACGTCCGGATCGAGTTCGTCGCTGGCACATCGTCGCGGCACGGCTTCTTCCTCCGGCAGCGCGCCAACGATCTCGACGGCTCGCACCGGGGCGACTTCGTGGCGCGCGACCTGACCGGTACCGTCGACGGCGACGCGGTCGTGATTCGCAGCAACTATGGCGAGTCCAACGGCGATGCACTTTCGTTCGCGTTCTCCGGCAAAGTGACCGGCGACGAAATGGGAGGGGCGCTCGACATGGGCGAGTACCTCACCGCGAAGTGGACGGCGACCCGTAAGGACCGAGGACGACGCCAGTGACGGCGCGGTTCGCGCTGCTGCCGTTCGCCGTTGCGCTGCTGTCGTTCGCGCCAGCATCCCCGCAGACGCCCGCGCCGGCCCCTGCGAGTCCGCAACCGCCGGCGCTGGCGCCGGGTCTGAAGTACGAGCTGCTGCTGCGCGGCGGCCACGTCATCGACGCGCGCAACGGGATCAGCGAGGTTCGTGACATCGCGATCACCGCGGGCAAGATCGCCGCATCCGCGCCGCGACTCGATCCGGCGGAAGCCGCGAAGACGGTCGACGCCACCGGGCTCTACGTCGTACCCGGTCTGGTCGACATCCATGGTCACGTCTACGCCGGCACCGGCGAGAAGGGATCGTATGCCGGCGACAACAGCGTGTATCCCGACGGGTTCACGTTTCGCGTCGGCGTCACGACCATCGTGGACGCGGGCGGATCCGGCTGGCGGACGTTCGACGATTTCAAGCAGCGCATCATCGATCGATCGAAAACGCGCGTCCTCGCCTTCCTCAACATCGTCGGCAACGGCATGCGCGGCGCGCGTTACGAGAACGATCTCCAGGATATGGAGGCGCAGCCGACCGGGAGGATGGCGCGCCGTTATCCGGGCCTGATCGTCGGGATCAAGACGGCCCATTACAGCGGGCCGGAATGGGCGCCGGTCGAGCGCGCGGTCGAGGCAGGGACGATCGCGAACGTGCCGGTGATGGTGGACTTCGGGGCGAACAAGCCCGAGCGCCCGCTGGCGGAGCTGGTGACGACGAAGCTTCGGCCTGGTGACATCTATACGCACATGTACTCGGGGCTTCGCGGCGAGCAGGATCCATCCGGGCACGTGAATCCCGGGATGATCGCCGGCCGGAAACGCGGCGTCATCTTCGACGTCGGGCACGGCGGCGGCAGCTTCCGGTGGCGCATCGCGGTGCCGGCGATCAAGGAAGGCTTCGTGCCTGATTCGATCTCGACCGACCTGCACATCGGCAGCATGAACGCCGGGATGAAGGACATGCTCAACGTGATGAGCAAGTTCCTCGCGATGGGGATGTCGGTGGACGATGTGGTGCGCCTGTCCACGTGGAACCCCGCGCGCGAGATCAAGCAGGAGGCACTCGGGCACGTGTCGGTTGGGGCCGTGGCCGACGTCGCGGTGCTGCGGCTCGAACGCGGCAGTTTCGGTTTCGTGGACATGGACGGCGAGCGGATGCCCGCCAGCCAGAAGCTGACCTGCGAGCTGACGCTGCGCGCCGGCGCGGTGGTCTACGATCTCAACGGCATCACGCGATCGGACTGGAAGCCGTCGCCGCCGGTCGCGCCCGGCGCAGGCGGCGGCCGGTAATGCGGTGCACCGGGATCACCGGTCCGGCTGGGAGTGGACACGACCGACGACCGCAATCGTCCGGCTGAAGCCGGACGCCACGCGACGGAAGACTGCAAATCGTCCGGCCGAAGCCGGACGCCACGCGACGGAAGACCGCAATCGTCCGGCCGAAGCCGGGCGGTGTTGTACCTCAATGTGTGGCTTCCGCCTTCAGGCGGAAGAAGGAGCAAAGAGTATGACGAAGTCGAATCGGCGCAATTTTCTCGCGCAGGCGCCGGCCGTGATCGCGGCGGCGGCAATTGCGTCACCCCGGAAGGCCAGCGCACAGTCGACGCCGGCGCCAGCGGGAGCGCCGTCCAAGAAAGTCTTCTATCGCTCCGGCAAGACTCCCGAGAAGACGCCGCTCTTCAACGGCACAGTGCTCTATGGAAATCTGGTCTTCATCTCGGGGATTGGCGCCCATGTTCCCGGGGACATCAAGTCGCACACCAAGATCGTGCTCGACCAGATGAAATCCCAGCTGGAGGCAGCCGGCTCCTCGATGGAGAAAGTGCTGAAGGTGAACGTCTACCTGAACGACCTGAAGGACTATGCCGGAATGAACGAGGTGTTCCTGGGCGCCTTCGGGCCCGAGCCCGGCGTGCGCACGACGATTGCGGCCGCCGGGGGCATTCCCGGAGACTCGCTCGTCGAGATCGACTGCATCGCCTGTATCTGAGCGGGGCGCGAACGCCAGCTCGAATCGGCTGGTGGCGTCGATTGGGACTGCGCGTGGCGCCGATTGGACGGCGCGTGGCGTCGATCAATACTGCGCGTCGCTTCGATGGATACTGCGCGTGGCGTCCGGCTTCAGCCGGACGTTCGTGCGACTGACGGCGGCTACGGTTCGAAGAATCCCCGTCCCTCGCCGACGAGCCGTTCGAGCCGGGGCGCCGGGCCCCAGTAGTCGCCGAACCGTGCCCGGTATCGGTTGACGACTGCGTATCGGTAGGGTCCGGCTTGAGCCGGACCTGAAAATCCGTCAGCCGCGCCGTCATGGTTCAAGGACGCCGCGCGGCGCTTCGACAACGATGCAGGTGGTGGTGCCGTGCGCGTACAGCTTGCCGTTGCGATCGGTGATGCGTCCTTCGGAGGTCGCGACGCGGCCGCCGAGATGCACCACGTGCGCCTCACAGCGCAGCGCGCCGGCCTCACGCTGGAGCGGCCGGGTGAGGTTGATCTTGAGCTCCAGGGTCGTGAAGCGCTTGCCCGGCGGCATCGTCGAGTTGATCGCGCATCCGAGC
>JBDTSX010000068.1:0-12499 GCA_039930925.1 Acidobacteriota bacterium
AGCTGCCCTACCGGGTGCTGCTGCGCCTGCCGCAGACGTGGGGCTACATCATTTCCAAGAGCTTCACCGACCCGGTCTGGTTCTTCGTGACGGACTGGTTCGCGATCTATCTCGTCGCGCGCGGATTCAAGCTCGAAGAGAGCCTGGCCGGCTTCTGGGTCCCCTTCCTCGCCGCGGATCTGGGGAACTTCTTCGGCGGCGGGCTGTCGAGCATCCTGATCGGGCGCGGCTGGAGCGTCGGTGCGGCACGCAAGGCGATCGGCGTGTTCGGCGCCGTGGGCATGCTCTTTCTGCTCCCAACGATCTTCGTTCACTCGTTTCCGGCGCTGATCGCCTGCTTCGCCTTCTCGACGTTTGCCTACGCCGCGTTCTCGACGGTGATTCTCAACCTGCCCGCGGACATCTATCCGACCGGTTCCGTTGCCAGCGTCAGCGGACTCGGCGGCACTGGCGCCGGCATCGGCACCATCATCGCCATCTCCATCACCGGGTGGGTCAGCGATCACTATTCGTTCACGCCGATCCTCATCGGCGCCAGCATCCTGCCGCTGGTCGCCCTGGCCGCGATGCTGCTGCTGGTGCGAAATACGCCGGAGACGCGACAGGGCATGCTGAACCACATTTGACCGCCCGAGATCATCTCAACGGCTGAACGACGGCCCGATCACCGGCGGCGCCAGCCGCGCCTGGCACCCCGGTAGTTTTCTCCCGAGCACACCGCACATCCAGCCAATCGCGAGCGGCTGCGCCCGCGCAGGCCGCCCGCTGCGCGCCCCCCTCTGTACGGTATTGCCCCGAGTGACGTTGGAAACAAGTGAGACGGTCGATATCGCTCGGCACGTCATCAACAGCAGGTGAATCGTGGCGGACCGCCTCTATCTCTTCGGACTGGCGGCGCTCGGCGTCTGGCGGGTCACATACATGGTGTCGTCGGAGGATGGGCCGTGGGCCTGCTTCCTCCGGCTGCGACAGGCGGTTGACGGCTCCACCGGGGGCAACCTGCTGTCCTGTTTCTACTGCCTGAGTCTCTGGGTCGCGATGCCCTTCGCCCTGGCCATCGGCGCCGGCGTCCGCGAGCGGCTGCTGCTCTGGCTCGCACTCTCGGCCGCCGCGATCCTGCTCGAACGACTCACCGCGCGATCCACTCCGGCCGCGCCGTATTTCGAACACCCTGCCGGGGACGAGGGAGATCGGGACCATGTCATGTTGCGGCAAGACCAGTAGCGGACCGGTGCAGGGCTTCGCCACCAGCGCGCGGCTGCACGGTTCGGCCGCCGGCGGCGCCGCGTCGGGGGTGACCTTCGAGTACATCGGCCAGACCGGCCTGACCGCGATCGGCGCCGTCACGCGGCGCACTTACGTCTTCACGCAGCCGGGCGCGCGGGTCAGCGCGGACCGGCGCGACTTCCCGTCGCTGCTCCACATACCGACGCTCAGACAGATTCGCTAGCCCCCGTTCAACAACCGTCATTGTCAACAGACCAGGAGAGACCGATGGACACCCAGTATCAATCCGTGCTGCGCTTCCTCAACGAAGCGGGCGCCCCCGAGGACCTCGTCAAGCAGGCGCAGCTGCCTGCCGACACCGCCGCCAGCGTCTTCTTCGCGCGATCGGCGGCCGGCGGCATGTTCACGTCCGCCGACCAGGTCACCGCCGTGCTGTCGCAGAAGCAGATTCTGCAAATCGTCGACCTCGCGCCGCGGCTGCCATCGCCGAACCCCGCGCTCGAGGCCGAGCGCGCCAACTTCGTCTCGCTGGTGTCGGAGAACCCGAACTACTTCGGCACCTTCGAGGACAGCCCGTTCAAGCCGGTCAAGGCCTTCAACTCCAACACCACTTACGAGGAGCTGGTCTGCGTGGGTCTGCAGCCGCAGATGGACCGGCTCGAAGCGGTGATCAACATCAAGCGGTCCAACGGCTACGGCGGCGACATCTGCTCGAACGGCTCGCACGAGTACGTGCGCTTCTTCGTGGACCTGCACGACAACGGGGTCTTTCACGACGTCGGTGTCGCGGCCGTCAACGTGCACGACCTCCCCGGCGTGAAGCCGCTCTGCTATGCGGTGTACCTGGACTTCACCTCGGTCAAGAAGTTCTGCACCGTCAGCAATGTCGTGAAGGTCCGCGCGGTTCTGTCCTGGAATGCGATCCCCTCGACCAACCCGAACGTCCTCCCGGTCTGGGGCAACCGAGTCGATGCGGAAGTCCAGGTGCGGCCGCGCTCGTTCATCATTCTTGGCGACCTGGTGAAGGACCTCGAGCTGGCCAAGGTGAAGCTGCCGGATCCGGTCGGTCCGGTCGTCGCCGGGCTCGATCCGCAGACCAAGATCCCGATCGCGCCGCCGAGCCCGCTGACGCTCGCGCAAAAGCGCAAGGTGTACGCGCGCGCCAACGTGCCGGTGCATCGCTTCGCGTTCGCCGAGCTGCAGCCGCTGATCAACGCCGCGTCGGCTCCGCCCGACGTCTTCACGCACGTCAAGTCGAGCGTGCTCTCCAATCTTGGGCTCGTCGCGACCGAAGTGCCGGGGCTGTTCGACAACCTCAAGGTCAAAGCGGACGGTGACACCAGCTTCGAGCAGCTGGCGTGCATCGGCGTGCGCCCGGGCAGCAGCGCCCTTGAAGGAGTGCTCACCGTCAAGAAGCCGCTCGGCTACTCCGGTTCGCTCTGCGGCCAGGGCTCGACCGAGTTCGTGGCGTTCTTTGCGGACTTCAGCGACGGCACCGGCTTCCATCACCTCGCCACGACGAGCGTCAACGTGCACGACCTGAATGCCGTCCCGGCCGGCGGAGTGCAGTACGCGGTCTTCGCCAAGGCCAACTTCGCGAAATGGCGAGTCCCCTGCGAGGTCGGCGCCCGCATCGGCCGCCTGCGCGCGATCCTGTCCTGGGAGGTCGCGCCACCGGCAAACAACCCCAACTACATTCCGCTCTGGGGCAACCGGCTGGAATGCCGCTTCCAGATTCACCCTGGAGTGAGCGGGAGCCATGCGCCCCTGATCGAGACGGTCGGCGACGTGCCGGTCAACCGCATCAATCAGGGCACCGGCCGCGCCACCGGCGCGCTCGAGATCGCCAGCGCCACGGTCAACCAGTCGCCCTTCGGCGGCGAGGTGACGATCACCGGGTCGCTCGGTCTGCCGCCCGATTCGTTCGGTGGCGGCGCGCTGCCGTTCAAGTACCGGATCGAGGTCAAGCGGGACGACGGCGTCGACACCTATCACCCGCTCCTCAACGACGTGCAGGTCAGCTACACCGAACGCAACAACGGGGCGCCGATCTTCTGCAGCTTCTTCGAGTTCGTCTGCCAGAAGACGCTCCACCCGACCAACGACGTCGACGGGCTGGGCGATGGATGGTATGAGTACCTCGAAGACGCGACTCTGCCGCTGACGCGCGACCTGATCACCAACACGCTCGGCCGGTGGCAGACGACCGCCGCCATGGAAGGCCGGTGGAAGCTCCGCCTGACCGCCAAGAATCCGAACGTGTCGCCGCCGACGGTGTTCAACGGCGTGCAGGAGGTCGTCGTCCGGGTCGACAACACCGCTCCGGTCGCCAGCGTCACGATCACCGGAGCGACGTTCAACGGCACCACGGTGGCCGCCGTCGGCTGCGGCAAGTTCCCGGTCGGCACGATCATCTCCGGGAACTACACGGCGACCGATCCTGGCACCGTCGCGCCAGGGGATCCGGAGTTCGCGCACTTCGGCGGGCTTACCTTCGAGGTGATCCCGGCAGACGTCGCAAACGGCGCGGCCGTCAGCGCGTTGGGAGGCGGTTCCAGCCGCTCGTTCCCGGTGGTCCCGACGACGGGCGAAAACGGCACCTGGACGCTCGACACGGCGGGCATGGATCCGTGCGGCTACGTCATCCGCCTGACGGTGTGTGACCGCACCAATCGCGACAGCCGGGGCATCCCGTTCTGCCCCACCGACGACGTCGGCTTCTGCCTGGAAGCCGTCGCCCCACCGACTCGCAAGTAGCGCGCACGACGCGGGCCGCCCGGCTGGCTTCATCAAGCCAGCCGGCGGCCCGCGCTTTTTGATCCCGGGCGGTTCTTACTTCGGTCGCGACTGGGCCCTCGCCCACGCGCGGTAGGTTTTGGGAACGTCGAGCGTCTTCAACTTCTTCCAGGCCCTGATGGCCTGTTCTCTGGTCGCGGGTTTCTCGGCCGCCAGGAAGTCGCTCACGAAGTTGATGTATCGGACGTGGGGAATGTGCGCGAAGGGCTCCCTGGTCTGATTGAGTCGCACGTATTCTGCGACCAGGTCTCCGTAGGTCAGCTTGGCCCCTTCGATCTCATCCTTGCGCAGTTTGCTCGCGGACAGGATCGCGATCGTCTTCGCAAAGGTCTTGAGTTCGGTCGCGTACCAGTAGCCGTTGTCGAACGGGCTCAACGCCATCGATTTCGATAACCGCGTCCTCGGTTTCAACAACCGGCCTCCACGTCGCGAACGTGCGTCGTGCACATCTTTTCGTTGATGCTGGAAGTGGTCCCGAAACCGCGCTCGTCCGGCTGAAGCCGGACGCCACGGATGGTTGAAACCGGCGACGCCGGCAGCAGGTCAGTTCGAGCGAAGCGCGGTCATCGGATTGATGCGCGACGCGCGGCGGGCCGGCAGGTATCCGCCCAGGAGGGCGACCGCCGTGAGCACCAGCAGCATGGCGGCGAAGGTCACCGGGTCCGCAGCGGTCACGCCGAACAGAAACCCGGTGAGCGACCGCGCCAGTGCCCATGACCCCGCCGTCCCCAGGACCATACCGGCCGCGGCCAGACCGAGCGTCTGGACGACGATCCGCCGCTGCAGGTCGCCGGCCGATGCGCCGAGTGCCATTCGGATTCCAATCTCCTGTGTCCGTTGGCCGACGGAATAGGAGATCACGCCGTAGATCCCGAGCGACGCGAGGATCAACGCAAACAGCGCAAACCCGCCGAGCAGCAGCACGACGAAGCGCCTGGGCGACACGGCCTTGTCCACCAGTTGCTGCAAAGTCCGGAACTCGTTGGCGGGCAGATTGGGATCGAGAGGCGCGAGCGCCGCGCGGACGCTCGATGCGAGCCTGGCCGGCGGCAGTGTGGTGCGGACGACCAGGTCCACCGAGGGGAAGTCCCTGCTCTGGCGGATCGGCAGGTACATCTCCAGACCGGATCCTTCTTCAAGGGCGAGGTGCCGCACATCACCCACGACACCGACCACACGCCGGTCCTTGCCGGGACTGACGATCTTGCCGATCGCGTCCTGCCCAGGCCACAGCCTGCGTGCCATCGTCTCGTTCACCAGGATCACCGGCTCACTCTCCGGAGTGTCTTGCGGCGACAGATCGCGGCCGGCGACCAGGCGAATGCCCATCGCTTTGAGGTATCCGTCGCTGACGATGCGCACGAAGGCAGTGGGATATTCCCCTTTGGGATAGACCTGCCCCTTGGCCCCGGCGCCCCAGCTGCGATTACGCCCAAGCGGCAGCATGTCCGTCAGCGCGGCGGCTTCGATCCCGGGAACCTCCTCGACCCGGCGCAGCACCTCGTTGAAGTATGCGTTCTGCTGCTCCCGTGTGGAGTATTTCTTATCGGGATCGACGCGGAGCGCGGCCGCCCGTTCCGGCCGGAATCCCATGTCCACTTCGAGCACGCGAAGAAAGCTTCGAATCAGGAGGCCCGCGCCGACCAGCAGCACACACGCGAGTGCGATCTCCGACACCACCAGGGCGCTGCGTACCCACCTGCGCTTGGGGCCCTCGGTCGATCCCCTGCCGGTCTCCTTCAGCGCCCCGTGAAGGCCCACGACGGGGATCTGGAGCGCCGGCGCGAGGCCGAACGTCACGCCCGCCAGAGCCGCGAGCACGAGCGTGAACACAAACGCGTGGATGTCGAGGCCCACGTCCTGGAGCAGCGGAATGCTCAGGCCCTGCATGTGCGATAGAGCGCGTGTGCCGATCGCCGCCAGGACCAGTCCCAGCGCGGCCCTGCCGCCGGAAAGCACGACGCTCTCCGTGAGCATCTGGCGGATCAGGCGGCGCCGTCCTGCGCCGAGGGCGGTCCGGATGGCGAGTCGGTGTCCGCCGACATCCCCGCGCCGGCGAGGGGCGTGATAATCTGTATGGCTGGGATGGAAAGACGTACCTTCCTCATGGGTGTGGCGGCGGCGCTCGCGTCAGGATGCGGCTCTGCGCCGACCATGCCGGGTCCGGCGGCGCCATCATTGCCGGCTGCCCCGCCCCCTGTAGCTCCGGTTCCGCCACCTGCCCAAGCCACGCCGGTGGTGAGCGTCACTCGCGTCCTGGCTTTTGGCGATAGCCTCACCGAAGGAACCGTCCAACCGTCACGGACCTTCGGCGCGCTGACGGCCGGTCTCTCTCAGTCGTATCCGTACAAGCTGCAGACGCTGCTGAGTGCCCGTTATCGAACGCAGACGATCGTGGTGCTGAACGGCGGACTCGCCGGTGAAGCGGCGAAGGGCAGTACCACGCGCGGACGGCTGAACGACGACCTGTCTGAAGCCAGGCCCGACCTCTTGCTGCTGATGGACGGCGCCAACGATTTGCTCGCCCTCGATCAAACGCCGGAACCGGCGCTGAGCGCCGCGATCCAGAAAACGGTAGATGCGGTCGAGGACCTGGTCCGTGACGCGACCGGACGCGGCGTCCGGGTCATGCTCGCGACACTGCCCCCCGTGATCGGGGGTCTGCAGAAAGGCGGTTCCGCCGCGTATCTCGGGAAGTACAACGCCCAGATCAAGGCGATGGCCGCGAAAAAGGGGGCGCTCATCGTCGACATCAACGCACAGCTGTCGCCGGCACTCGTCGGACAGGACGGGCTTCACCTCACCGAAGCCGGGTATCAGCGAGTGGCGGAAATCTTCCTGGACGCGATCAGCCGCACCTACGACGTCACTTGACCGCTCGCCGCGCGGTCAGCAGCCAGACGCCTTCCAGGCGGCGCACGCTGACCTCTTTCCAGCCGGCTCGCCAGCGGATTGACGGATCCGCCGTGACATCCACGGCCAGCACCCACGCCGCGGCGTCGCTCCGGCGCTCGAACACTCCAGCGGCGTGCTCGCGCGAGTACGACATGACCGCCGCGCCAGCCTCTCCTGCGGCACTGAACACGCCCTGCCGCTCGACGCCTGGACCCAACAGATCCCACGCACTGTTCCACGCCTCGAAGCACTCGAGCTCCCGGCCGGCGGGAATGCGGGCCTGCAGGCCCCCTTCGTAATGGAAGGTCCCACCCATCCCGGCGAGCCGCGTCACCAGTCCCGCCGCGCGAAACCGCGCCGGCGCGCTATCGCGTCGTCCGGGGATCGGCTGCTCCGCCGCGCCGATCGGCTCGTCGTTCACGACCGGCTTGTTCCAAATGCGACTCAGCCCGGCCCCCTCGGCGAGCGTCACCACATGCCGCCAGCCTGACGGCCCGCCCGCCCTCGGAAAGTGCATCGTCGCAAAGGAGCCGCCCGAGTACGCGCCGTCCTCCTCTGCGGATCCGAAAGCCACCGGCACAACTTCTGGAATCAGCGTCCGCAATCGCTGCAGCACGCGTGGATCGTGAACCTCGTTACGCTGCGTCGGATGCGCGGGCTCGTTGGCAATCTCGACGATGGCGTTCGGGTGCGCTGCCGCGATCGCGCCAATGGCTTTGACATGTGCATCGAGGTCCACCTGGATCGCTCCGGTGTCGACCAGCGCGACGATCTCGACGTGAATCTGCCGTGCGCCGGCCTGCTCGAGCACCTGGGGCAATACGGTGAGGCCGTCCGCCGGGGACAAATCGAAGAGATGGCGAGCCATGCTGAATACGCGAATGACCGTCACATGATGCGCGGCGGCCCAGTCCAGATACCTCGCCACCTCCGCATGACGGCCGTGCGCCTCCATCTCCACGATGCGGAAGGCGGAAATGCCTCGCCAGTCGAATGGCTGCCCGTCGCGCAGGAAGTGGACGCCTTGTGTCTGCAGGCGGGAGTCACGAATCGTCGTGCGCTTCGCCGCAGCAGAACCGAGAACGCCCGCCGTGCCCCCGCCGAGTCCCGGCACGCCTCTCCCGCCGGCAGGCGGCGCGATCGACAGTGCGACCGCGATCCAGAGCCCCCGCAACCCAATCCCCATCCCTTATTATCGCGTTCCAGCGGAGGCTGGGCGTCGGGCTTTTCGGCGGGGAGGGACTCTTCTTCGCCACGCTGCGCGGTCCCGGCCGCGTGTGGCTGCAGTCGCTCCCATTGAGCCGGCTGGCCAACCGCATCATCGCGGCGGTGCCGAGTGCGACGCGCGGCGGCCGGGAAGGTTCTATCCTGGGGTGGGCTGGGTCGCCTGATTGACGGCGACAATAGTTAGCTGGCGCGCGGTAAGCCGCCCGGCTGAAGCCGGGCGCTACAGGACCATCAGAACTGTTTGGACGGCGGGAACCGGAGACGGCTGGCGACGTAGCGCTGCAGCCGCGGCGTCTGCCCCATCACCCGCAGGTCATTGATCCACACGCTGGCGTGCTCGCCTGGGTTCGCCGCAAGCACGAGCTCGAGCCGCCGCGCGCGCGATCCGGGCACGAGCGCAATCCGGACATCCCGTGCGGCATTCGCGTCCAGCGGAAGAGTGGTGCGGGAGACGACCTGTCCGCCTGCGGCGCGAAGCGTGAGCTCCAGGGTCAGGACGGTGCTGGCCCTGATCCCTTCGATACTGATGCTGTAGACGGCCTGGTCGGCGTCGCCAAAATCCAGATCAGCCTCGTAGCGGCCCGTCAGGACCACGGTGGAGGCGCCGTTCCATAGAAACGGAAAGCGGGCGGCGTGCTCGCCGGCTCGCACTGGCACGCTGTCAACCGCGGCGTGGGTCAGATAGGAGACGTGCACGAGATTCTCGGCAAACACCGTCGGGTCCGTTCGATAACGATCGGCGGACTGGGCGGTGCGCCGATAGATCGCGTTCTCCTCACCGTCATCCATCGCAGCGAGCGCGTAGAAGCCGTTCATCACCGTCGCCGGAATGCGTCCGCCGGACGCCGCGCGCAGGAGATCGGTCCTGACGATCAGGAATCGCGCGTCTCGGTAAAGCAGGTATGCGTGCGTCGCGGAGACGGCCCCCTTGTCGGTCAGCGGCGCATAGCGGCCGACCTCGGTAAAAAACAGATCGGTGGTCGGCAGCTCGGCGAGGAACTTCGAACAGATGCCGAGGTCGTCGATGTTCGGCTGGTCGAGCATGAACGGCACGAAGCCCGCCTGGTTGTAGGCGATGACGTCGCCGGAGGGAATCATCCGCCTGGCGGTGTCGTAGGCGCTGAAGTACGGCCAGAAGAAACGGCGGGCGTCGAGCGACGGCTGGTGCAGGAACGTCCCGTGGGGGGTCGTGGCACGAAACGTCTCGATGAACCGGGACGCGCCCAGGCCGAACCAGACCACACACGCCACCGCCGCGAGCGGGGCCAGCCTGGGCCGCCAGCGCGCCAACCGGTCCACCCCGAGTGCCAGGATCGCGGCGAAGAGCGGCAGGATCGGAACGAAAAAGCGGAACCCGAACATCCAGTCGCCGACGACCGAGACATAGACCGTCAGCACGGCCGCCGCGAGCACGATCGCTCGCGCGGTCCCGACTCGCCTGATCGCAGTCATCCCGGCGACAGCCATCGCCGCCGCCGCAGGCCATCCGTAGACCTGAACGAAGCGTAACCAGTACGACGTCTCGGGCGGCTTGGTGACAATGTTCGATCGCCCGGTCAGCTTGTAGAGCACTTTCGCTTCGAGCGGCGCCGAGAGGAGGCTGCCGAAATAGACATAGCGCCACGCCGTGTACGCGGTCAGCAGCAGCACGCCAGGAACGGCCACGCGCCGGACGATCTGCCTGCGCCGATCAGACGCGGCGGCGAGCGCGAAGGCACCCACGATTGCGAAGGCGTAGACGAAGCCGTCGATGCGTTCCAGCACCGCCAGCGCCGTCGCGATCGCGGCGAGTGAGTCTTTGGCCGACGCCAGCGCCCAGAGGATCACGGTGACCATCAGGGCGAATGGCACGTTCTCGAGCGACGAACAGCTCCAGACCGCGAGCGGTCCCGACAGCGCCAGGAACGCGAGCCCGCTGACCGCCCCTTCGATCGCGACCCTCTCTCTCCGAAGCAGGTCGCGCACGAGCAGCACGATCGTCACGGCCGCGGCCAGCGAGATCCCTTTGCCGATGAAGAACACGGTGTATTTCGGGAGGTGCGCGGCGCGGACGACGGCCAGGATCAGCGAGGAGAGCAGGACATGAAGAAAGTCGGAGTAGCCTTCGACGCGCCCCTCGATGCCGTTGTAGGTCAACCCGTCGCCGCGAAGCAGGTGCTGCGCGTAGACATACGGGATCGCCTCATCGTCCACGAAGAAGTAAAGGAAGTTCAGCGCGTAGACGAGGAAGAGCAGGACGGCGGCCACGCCGAGGAGGACGTAGCCGCGTGCGGACGAACAGTGCGGTGGACTAGTCGTCAAGCAGTCATCAGCCGGGAGAATCGCTCAGCGGAACAGGCTCCGCACCGACAAAGCCAGCTGGCCGTCGAAGCTGCTGTCGCACAGACCCCATTTGCGCTGCGCCGGCACGTAGAAGGCCGCCACCCAGTCTGTGCCCCTCACCGCCGGCGCGCGCGAGTTGCTGACGGTGAAGACGGACTCCCAGAACACCGGAACGGCCGCACACGCGTCACCAGATTTTGAACCATAGGGACAGAGGCCGCCGAAATTCACGGTCGTGGACGCTTGCCCGACCGTGTAACTGACGATCCGCAATTCCCTTCTGTTGTTGGTGACCTGTTCGGTCTCGTCCCTGGTTCCGTAGCAGCCGGGAATGAAGTTTCGCATGATGTGGCTGACATCGGCGATGCTCGAGTCCGAAAAGTCGAGCAGGAACTGGCGCGCCATTTCGCCCACTTCCTTCTTCGAATCGTGGAGCGACAGCGTGGCGGACCCGTTCGTCTCGTGCTGGAACACGAGTTGGCCGGGCAATCCGTAATTTTCGATCAGCTTCAACCTGATCGTCACGTCAGTCGGCGCCGGCACGTCGGCCGGCGCCTGCCAGTTGACGCTCGCGCCAGAGCCAATGACGCTGCCGGCGGATGCCGACCACACGAACTGCAGTTGGTCTACTGCCGTCTCGTCGTCGTGCACCTTCGCGACAATCGCAACCGACTCGCCCGCATCGGCAAAATTCGACGGTTCCTTGGGACGGGAGCCCTGGATCGTGATTGATTCAACCACCGGAAGGCTGTTGGCGGGCGGCGTCTGTGGAACCGGCGTTGGAGGCGTGTTGACCGGCGCCGGCGTTATCGGCGAGCCGCCACACGACCATAGCGTAACCGCTGCGGCGCAGGCCAGTGCCCCGACCAGCGGCGCCCGTCTGCTCACGCGCCGACAGCCTGAGGTGTATCGGCCGACACCGACTCGACCACGTCCCGGATCACGTAGATCGGCTTGTTCTGCGATTCGTGATACGTCCGCGCCTGCATCTCGGCCAGCAGCCCGAGCGTGATCAGTTGCACACCCGTGAACACGAGCAGGATCCCAAAGAGCAGCAGCGGGCGGTTCCCGATCCCTTCGGCCTCGTAGAACTTGACCCACACCATCCATGCGCACACGGCCGTGCCGAGCAGCCCCATGATGAAGCCGAGCAGCCCGAAGATGTGCAGCGGACGGGTGGAATAACTGATCAGGAACTTGACCGTCAACAAATCCAGGATGACGCGGATCGTCCTCGAAATGCCGTACTTCGACGCCCCATGCCGCCGCGCGCGGTGGTTGACCACCTTCTCCGCGATCGTGACTCCCATCTCGCTCGCGATCGCGGGCAGGAAGCGGTGCATCTCGCCGTACAGCTTCATCGGCTTGACCACTTCGGCGCGGAACACCTTCAGCGAGCAACCGTAGTCGTGCAGCTTGACGCCGGTCGAATACGAGATGATCGCATTGGCGATGAGCGACGGCAGCCGGCGGTTGATGAACGGGTCCTTTCGATCCTTGCGCCAGCCGGCGACAATATCCGGCCCATCGGCGCGATCGGCGAGCTCGATCATCGACGGGATGTCGCGTGGATCGTTCTGCAGGTCCCCGTCGGAGGTGACGATCAGCCGGCCGCGCGCGTGGGCGAACCCGGCGGCAAACGCCGCCGTCTGGCCAAAGTTGCGTCGGAACCGGATGATGCGAAGGCGCGCGTCGCCGCGCTGCAGCGCGGCCAGCCGGGCGAACGTGTCGTCGGTACTGCCATCGTCGATCACGATGATCTCGTATGGCCGCCCGAACGCAGTCAGCACCTCGGTGAGCTCGCGGTAGAGCTCCGCCACGTTGAGCGCCTCGTTGCGCATCGGCACGACGATGGAGACCTGCGGAAGCATGGGTGCTGGCTCTACTGCTGGCTTGCCGGATTTGCGTGGTCACCCGGCACAGCCGGCGCCTGATTATATCGGCGACGACGGCTCGGGAGGGCCGCTCGCGGTTTTTCTGCGCCGTTGGAGCCAGAGCCAGACAACGACCGCCACGACGATGGCGGCCCCGA
>JBDTSX010000069.1:0-12215 GCA_039930925.1 Acidobacteriota bacterium
GCCGCGCCGAACGTCACGCCGGTGCGGGTGCACCAGGTGGAGTCACCGACACTGGCCGCGTCGGCCGGCCGCGCCCGGTCGGTGGCCGACATGTTCCGGATGACCGCGGCGGTGCGGCGCGCGCGCGCGGACGTCTTTTTCTCTCCGACGATCTATACCTACTTTCCGCTTCCGCCGCTGGCCCGTGCCGTGGTGACCATTCACGACGCCCTGGCGGACCGCTTCCCGGAGCTGACCCTGCCGTCGCGGCGGGCGCGGCTGTTCTGGAACCTCAAGGTGGCCGTCGGCTGCCGGCAGGCGCGGCTGATCCTGACCGTGTCCGAGTTCGCCGCGCGCGAGATCGCGGAGGTGCTTCGCGTGCCGCCCTCGCGGATCCGGGTCGCGACCGAAGCGCCCTCGGGGCACTACCGTCCGAGTGAATCTCCCGGCGAGATCCAGGCTGTGGCGGCGCGGATTGGACTGCCTGCGGCGGCCCGCTGGTTTCTCTACGTCGGCGGCCTGAATCCGCACAAGCACGTCGACGCGCTCGTCACCGCACACGCCCGGGTGGTGCGCGAGCACCCGGCGAACCCGCCGTTTCTCGTACTGGTCGGCCCGGAGGACGATGTGTTCCTCACCAACCGCCGGGAGATCGATGCCGCGATCGCCGCCGGCGGCGCGGGCGCCTACATCCGCTGGGCCGGATTCGTCGAGGACGCCGATCTGCGCCATCTCTACACCGGCGCCGTCGCGCTGGTGCTGCTCTCGGCGTGCGAAGGGTTCGGACTGCCGGCGGTCGAAGCGGCCGCCTGTGGCACTCCGGTCGTCGCGACCACTGCCAGCCCGCTTCCGCAACTGCTCGCCGGGGCCGGCCTGTTCGTGGCGCCGGCGGACGCCGCCGCCGCGGCCGACGCCATGACTGCACTCTTGAGCGACGAGCCGCGCCGCGCCGCGCTCGGCCGGGTCGCCCTGACGCGCGCCGGCGCGCTCACCTGGACGCGGTGCGCGCGCGCCACGCTGGCCGCCCTCGAAGAGGCGGCGGCATGATGCGCCGAGTCCTGCTGGTCACGACCTTCTACCCGCCCTACAGCTTCGGCGGTGACGCGGTCGATATGCAGGTCTGGGCCGACGCCCTGGCGCGGCGCGGGTGTGAAGTCACGGTCGTGCACGACCTCGATGCCTATCAGGCCCTGGCCGCGCCGACGGGTCGTCCGTCACCGGGGCCGCTCCCCCGCGACGGCGTCGCGGCGCAGCCAGGCGTGGAAGTGATCGGACTGCGCAGCCGACTCGGGCGGCTGGGCTTGTTGATGACCCATCAGACCGGTCATCCCGTCGTGCACGGCGCCGCACTCCGCCGGCTCTGCGCCGAGCGCGGCTTCGACACCGTCCTCTTTGCCAACGTCTCCCTCATGGGGGGGCCCGCCGTCTTCGCCATCTGTCCCGGGGCGGTGCATGTCTTCGTGGCCACGGAGCATTGGCTGATCTGTCCGACCCACGTACTGTGGCGCTACGACGGCCGGCCGTGCGACGAACGCCGGTGCCTTCGCTGCACCCTGCTGCATCGCCGGCCACCACAACTGTGGCGGCACGCCGGCCTGCTCGATCGCGCGGCGCGCGACATCGACGTGTTCGTCGCCCGCTCCGAATTCAGCCGGCGAAAACATCGGGAGTACGGCTTCCTGCCGCCGATGGACGTCGTGCCGTGCTTCGTCGCCGCACCCTCTCCGTCGCGCGCACCGTCTCGGTCTCCGCACGCCCGCCCGTACTTTCTCTTCGCCGGCCGGGTCGAGGAGCTCAAGGGTCTCGCCGACGTGCTGCCGCTGTTCATGCACGAGCGCGGCGCCGATCTGGTCATCGCCGGGACCGGCGCCGCGGAGGCGGCGCTTCGCGCCGCGAGCGCCGCGTCACCGCACGTCCGCTGGCTCGGATTCGTTCCGCGCGACGAGCTCGCGCGCTGGTACCGCCATGCGGTGGCGCTCGTGATGCCGTCGGTCACCTACGAGACGTTCGGCATCGTCGTGATCGAGGCGCTGAGCCACGGCACGCCGGTGCTCGCACGACGACGCGGACCGCTGCCCGAGTTGATCGAGCGAGGAGGCGGCGGTGTGCTGTTCGATACCGCCGACCAGCTCGATGCCGCGCTGCGGGACATCCTGGCAGACGATCGGATGCGTCAGACGCTGGCCGCGCAGGCCGAGGCGTCCTTCCGGGCGAACTTCAGCGAGGAGGCGGTGCTGCCGCGCTTTCTCGGCATCGTCGAAGCGGCCCGGCAGCGTTTGACGGCGGCGGTCTCCGACCGAATGGCGGTCGGTCCGTGAGAGCGATCCTCACGTATCACTCGATCGATCTCTCCGGCTCCCCGATTTCGCTGTCGCCGGCTGCCTTCCACCGGCAGATCCGCCATGCGGTCTCCGCCGGCATACGGATCGTGTCGATGGGCGACCTGCTCTCCGGCGATGAGACGGACGCCGACACGGTGGCGCTGACCTTCGATGACGGGTATGTGAACGTGGCACAGGAGGCGATGCCGCTCCTGGTCGAGCTCGGTCTTCCCGCCACGATCTTCGTTCCCACTGCGTTTGTCGGCAAGAGCAGCGAGTGGGCGCGGCAGGATCGTCACCGGACCCCGGAACTGCCGCTGCTCGATTGGGACTCGCTCGGCGCGATGAGCGCGCAGGGCATGACCATCGCGTCGCATACGCGAACGCATCGGCGCCTGACCCAGCTGTCGCGCGACCAGCTCGTCGACGAGATCGCCGGCGCCGCTCGCGACATCGCGCAACGGCTGGGCCTCACCGCCGACGGGCTGGCCTACCCCTACGGCGCGGTGTCCGAACCCGTGGTGCGCGCCGCCGCCGGCGTCCACCGCTGGGCCTGCACCACGTCGTTCGGTGAGCTGAGGACGGATCCGGCGTTCGCGCTGCCGCGGCTGGACATGTGGTATTTCGAGCAGCCCGGCAGGTTTGAGCGCTGGGGCACGCCGTGGTTTCGCCGCTGGGTGCGACGGCGCCACCGGCTCCGCCGGACACGGGCCGCGGTGGAGCGATTCGTACCGCGATGACGCTCGCCGACATGGCCTTCGTCTGCCCGGTGTGCCGGACCGACGTCTGCGCGACCGGCGCCGCGTACGCCTGCGGAGGGTGCGGCCGGACCTATCCGGTGATTCTGGGCATCCCGGATTTTCGGGTGACGCCTGATCCATGGCTGTCGATCGAGGCGGATCGCGAGAAGGGGCTGGCGCTTGACGCCCGGACGCGCGGCCAGGGGGTCGCCGCCACGGTGGACGCCTACTGGCAGATGACGCCGACGACCACCGCGGAACGCGCCGAACGGTTCGCCGCGCACGTGATCGGCGCGGAGCGGCGCAGTGGCGAATGGCTCGAGTCGGAAGGGTTGACCGCCTCCGGCGACGGCGCCCCGTGGATCGACCTGGGATGCGGAACGGCCGATCTCGCCGTGCTCGCCGCCCGCGGCCTGCCCGTGATCGCCGTCGACATCGCGTTCCGCTGGCTGGTGGTCGCCCGGCGCCGGGTCGAGGAGCGCGGCACCACGGACGTGGTGCTGGTCTGCGCCGATGCGGGGGCGCTGCCCCTTCGCGACGCCGCCGCGACCAGGGTGGTGTCGCTGGGCCTTCTGGAGCATGTGCGGGATCATGAGGGGGTGTTGAGGGAAGCGTACCGGGTGCTCGCGCGCGGCGGCCGCGTTCACGTCCGCGTCACCAACCGCTACTCGCTGCTGCCCGAGCCGCATGTGCGGGTCTGGGGCGTGGGATTCCTGCCGAGGCGTCTCGCCGATTCCTACGTGCGTTGGCGCAGCGGCGAACCGTACCTGCACCTCCGCCCTCCTTCTGCGGGAGAGTTGCGCCGCAGCCTGTCGCGCGCTGGATTCCGCGACATCGCCGTCGGAGCGGCGACCGCGCTGCCGTCGGATCTCGACCGGTTGGGCGCCGCGGGATCGCTCGGCACGGCGTACAATCACCTCGCGCGTCGTCCCGTCGCCGGCCGTGCGCTCGGGCTGATTGCGCCGCTGCTCGAGGCGCGGGCGCGACGGGCATGACCGGCCCCGAGATCTTCTCGCCGGACTACTACGAGCGGCTGCGGCAGCTCGAAGCGGGTGGGTGGTGGAACGCGGCCATGCGGGATATTCTTGGCCGGGCGATCGAGTCGCTGTCGCTGCCGGCGTCGGGCCGGCTCGTCGACGTCGGCTGCGGCTCGGGTGAAGCGCTCGCCTGGTTCGGTGCGTCACATCCCGGCTGGCAGGCGGTCGGCGTCGACCTGGCCTGGGAGGGTCTCTGTGCGGTCCCGGTGGGCCCCTCGGTTGGCGCGGTGCGCGCGTCGGCCCTCGCCTTGCCCCTGCCGGCGGCGTGCGCCGACGTCGTCGTGTCGCAGGATCTGCTGCAACACCTTCCGCTCGACGGCGGCGACGCACGGGCGCTGGCGGAGATCAGGCGCATACTCAAAGCGGGGGCGGCGTTCGTGCTGCGGACCAACGCCCAGAGCACACCGCGAACCGAGGATGACGAGCAGTATCAGTTCCACCGCTACGAGACCCGCGAGCTGCGCCGGAAACTGATGGCCGCCGGGTTTCGCGTGGAACGCATCGGGCGCGTCAACGCTGCCCTCGGGCTGGCGGAGATTCCGCGCGAATGGCGCGCCCTGCAGGCCACCGGCCGCGCCTACCATGGCGTCCTGGCGGCGGCGCCTGAACCCGGACGGCTCTCGGCCCTCGATCAATGGAAACGCCGGTGGCTGCGGATGGAGGGACTGGCGATGCTGCGCGGCTGGTCTCTGCCGTTCGGTCGGACGCACGTGGCGGTCTGCCGCGCCATGGACGGGGCGGAGCATCGGTGAAGCCATGCGCCGCACCGACGCGCCGCACCGAGGATCTGGAGACGGTTTCAATCCCCGTCGTGCCCGGTTGCAGGCGGACCCTGGCGGCTTGGACACCATCTCCCGGGCCGCGCACCGACCTCCGGTGGCATGCGGCCGGCGCGGATTCCCGGGTCGCCAGGTCGCTCAGCGGTGGAGTTCTCGCGGTATGAACCCGACTCGCGTCTCGCGCGCCGTGTGCCTCGCCGCCCTCGTCGTGCACCGGACTTCAGACACGTCCCATTCGTGAAAAGCACACTGCGCGATCTCTCTGTCGACGGACTCCCACGGCGCCTGGCAGCCGCGGCCGCGCCACTGCGCCCGGCGGTGCTCGGCATGGCGATGGGTCTGCTCGCGGCCGGCGTCCTGGCCGCGGTGACGGCGGCGCATCTGTCCGTACTGCCGCGTCATGCGCCGGAGCTCGAGCTGCTGGGCCAGTACCTGCGGGGCTATCACGTGTCGCCAGCCGGCGTCCTGATCGGCGCCGCGTGGGGCGGAGCCTGCGGCTTCATGGCCGGATGGCTGCTGGCCTCCACGAGAAATCTCGTCGTGCGGTTATGGCTCGACTGGATTCGCACCAAAGCGAGTCTCGGAGGGAAGGACTTCCTCGATGGCATCTGAGAGGCCGCCGGACGACGAGCTGGGCGAGCGCGACCAGCGCGCGCTGGAAGAGGCGCTCGTGCGCCTGAACGGGCATGCCTGGGGGATGGCGTTCGGCGTGCTCGCCGGTGTCGCACTCTTTCTCGCGACCGTGGTGTTGGTCCTGCGCGGGGGCTCGACGGTTGGACCGCACCTCGCGTTGCTCGGCATCTACCTCCGCGGCTACGAGGTAACGTGGACCGGCGCCGTGATCGGGCTGCTCTACGGCCTCGTGCTCGGATACCTGTCCGGCTGGGTGATTGGGGCGCTCTACAACCGGCTCGTTCGGCTGTGATGTCGGCAACGCCCGGCGTACCCTCCCCACCCACTCCCCTCGATCCACTCGCCGCGCGGCAGGCGCGCGCCACCGCCGGTGGCATCGCCGCGCTCAGCAGCGGCGAGATCGCGTCGCGGATCGTCGCGTTCGGAACCACCACGCTGCTCGCCCGCCGGGTCGGACCCGACGGCTTCGGCATCCTGGCGTTCGCGACCGCCGTCACCGGCTACGTCGCGCTGCTCGTCGGCGGAGGCCTCAACGACCTCGCGGCACGGGACGTGGCCCGGCAGCCGGAGGAGGCGTCCTCGATCTACCGGAGCGTCCTGACCGTTCGAGGACCCCTCGCGCTCATCGCCCTCGCGCTCATCCTGCTGGTTGCGTGGGTCATCCCCCGCCCGCCGCTCCAGCGCGTCGTCCTGGCGCTGTCCGGGCTCTCCGTTCTCAGCCTGGCGCTCGATCCTCTGTGGGCGCTGAAAGCGCTCGGCCACCGGCTGCTGGCCGCGTGCGCACAGGTCGGGACCCAGGTCCTCATCCTGGCCGGCGTCGCGGTCCTGGTGCCGCGCCCGGCCGATCTCGCGCGCGTTCCGCTGGTGCAGTTCGCCGCCGAGGCGTCAATCGCCCTCGCGCTCGCGGCCGTCGTGCTGCGGGCTGCCTCCGGATCCGGATCGGCTGCGCACGGGCGGCGGTTGTTGCGCGAGTCGCTGCCGCTGCTGGTGGGCCGCGGCCTGCGCGCCATCATCGTCAGCTTCGACATCGTCCTGCTCGGATTTCTCGCCACCAGCCACGCCGTCGGCGTCTATGCCGCGGTGTACCGGCTCCACTTCTTCATCCTGGCGCTCGTCGTCGCGATTCAGACGGCCTACCTTCCGCTGATGGCGCAGATGGCGGTGACCGGGCCGTCGGAGCTCGGCGAGGTCTCCAACGAGGCGCTGGCGAGCGGCGCCCTGGTGGGGGCGCCGCTGGTCGCGGGCGGCGTCGTCACGGCCGGACCACTGCTGGCGCTGCTGTTCGGCGAGCCCTACGCGGAAGGGGCCCGGGCGCTGCAGTGGCTGCTCCTCAGCCTGATGTTCGTCTTCGTGCACGGCCTGCTGCACAACGTCTACGTGGTGACCGGGCGCACCCACCTCGAGACGCGCTGGTTCGCCCTCGGCGCCGTCCTGAACGTGGCCGGGAACTTCTGGTTGATCCCGCGGTTCGGGATTACCGGGGCGGCGGCGGCCACCGCGCTGTCCGAGGGCGTGATCGTCGCGGCGGGCCTGTTCCTGACCCGGATCGCGGCGCCCTCCGCCGTCCTGGCGGCGTGGCTCAAGCCCGGTTGCGCGGCGGGGATGATGGCGGTGGTGATCGCGCTGGCGCGGCCGGCTTTCTCGCTGCCCGCGCAGCTTGCGGTCGGAGCCGTCGTGTACAGTGCGGTCATGGCCGGCCTGGTTGGTCCGCGGGCGATGGCGGCCCGGTTCGGCCGACTGCGGTGACTTCGGACGACGTGAACGTGTCCGACCGCCTTCGGAATCTGCAGGCCCCGCGCTCCGGCGGGCTCGAAACAACGCATACTACGCCGAGCCTGCGGCCGCCGTGCGGCTGGCTGTCGCGGGGCGGCTCGCGATCGACATCCTCTTCGCCGCGGCCGCGCCGCACCGGGTAGCCATGGCCACTTCCGTTTCGCGTGTCGCTCTCGTCGGACTGGGGAATGCGGGCTCGACGCTGCACCTGCCGGCGCTCCAGGCGCTGCCGTCGGCGCAGGTGGTGAGCGCGTTCGATCCCGACCGCGGCAGCCGCGAGCGCGCCGCCAGCCGGTTCAAGGTGCCGGTCAGTGACTCGTTCGAGCGCCTGCTCGAGTCGTCCCCGGATGTCGTCATCGTGGCGTCGCCGCCGGAGACCCACGCGGACTACACGCTGCGCGCGATCGAGCGCGGCGCGCACGTGTTCTGCGAAAAGCCCTTCGTCTCGTCGCTCGAGCAGGCGGACGCGATCATCGCCGCGGCCGCGGCGAAGGGGCGCCAGGTCGCGGTGAACCACGAATTCAGGCACATGCCGATTTTCAAGCGCGTGATCGACGAGGTTGCCGCTGACGGCGCCTTGCGGTTCGTGCAGGTGTGGCAGTTGATGGATTTGCCGCCGTGGGTGGAACCGGGCTGGCGCGGCCAGATGGTGCAGCGGACACTGTACGAGGCCGGCGTGCACCTGGTGGACCTGGTGATTGCGATGTTCCGCGAGCGCCCCGTCGCGGTCTCGACCGTGACGTCCTCCTGCGCCGCGAGCGAGCGGCCGACCGACGCGGTCGCCCTCGTGACCCTGGAATTTTCCGGCGGCCGGCTCGCACAGATAATCCAGAACCGCCTCTGCAAAGGAGAGACGCAGTACGTCGAGGTCCGCGCCGACACCGCCTCGGCGTCCTGGCGCGCATCGTTCGGCGGCCGGGCGCGCATCATGGCCGGACTCCATCGATCGCCCCGGCCCAAGGTCCGCGTCGAGTACGGACTGGCCGGGATCGCCTGGCGCGAGCAGGGTCATACGCGAAAAATCGTGGCCCGGAATGCGTCGGAGCCCGGGATGCTCGCAACCCGCGAGGCCCTGCGGCAAAGTCTCGAGGCCTTCGCCTCCGGCGGGCGGCCGGCGACGAGCGCGCAGGATGCGCGTGACGTGCATGAAGTGATTGCGGCGTGTTACCACGCCGCTGCGGTCGGCCGGCGTCTGGTTCTCGGCAGCGACGAGCTGCGGGCGCTGACGCCGTGGCGGCTCGGCGCGCCGCCCGTATGATCCGGCGGCCGCAGGTCGCCATCGTCGGAGCGGGCCTGATGGGCCGCTGGCATGCGCGCGCTTGCCGTCGGGCCGGGGGACGCGTGACCGCCGTCGTGGACCTCGATCCGGATGCCGCGCATCGCCTGGCGGCCGCGTGCGGGGGCGCCGCCACCGCCATCTCGCTGGAAGCGCTGCCGTCCGGCTCCAGGCTCGACGTCATTCACGTCTGTACGCCGATCGACGCGCACGCGGCGCAGGTTCGCGCCGGCCTCTCACGGGGCGCCGCCGTCATCGTGGAAAAGCCATTGGCGCCGAGCGCTCCGCAGACCGAGGCGCTGCTCGCCCATGCGCGGGCGTGCCGCAGCTTTCTCGTACCGGTGCACCAGACGGCGTGCCAGGACGGCTTCCGGCGCGCGGCCCGGTGGTTGGACGGCCGGCCGCCACGGGCCTTCGACTATCGCGCCTGCTCCGCCGGCGCGGCAGGCGCGCCGGAGCGGGCCGACGAGATCGCCGCCGAGATTCTGCCCCACCCGCTGGCCCTGCTCGACGTGCTGCTGCCGGACACGCTCGCAGCCATCGACTGGTGGGTCGATCGCCCGGCCGCCGGCGAGCTGCTGGTCAGCGGCGTCGCGGCAAGGACCGCCGTGCGATTCCTGATTTCGATGCACGCACGTCCGCCCCGGCACGAGCTCATGCTGTTCACGGACGAGCAGACCGTGACGGTCGATCTGTTCCACGGATTCGCCTGGCGTGAGCGGGGCGACACATCGAGAGGATGGAAGGTGGCGAGGCCGTTCGCGGCGGCCGCGGTGAGCGGGTGCACCGCCGCCGCCAATCTCGCGCGACGCGCGCTGCGGCGCGAGCCGGCGTACCCGGGGCTCGTCCCCCTGGTGCGCGGCACTTACGAGGCGCTCGCGGACCCGGATCGCCGGCCGTTCAGCGACCGGCACACGCTCGATGTCGCGCGGGCGCGAGACCGCATCCTGCAGCAGATCGTTCGTGGATGAGCGGCCAGCGGAGGGATCGCCGCGGGCGTCGGTGGTGGTGCCGTTCCGCCACGGCCGGGCCGCGCTCGAGCGCGTCGTGGCCGCGGCCGCCGCGTCTCCGGACGTGCTCGAGGTGATCGTCGTCGCGAACGGCCACGACGAGGACCTGAGCGCGCTGTCGGGGATGGCCGGCGTGCGCCTGGTCACCCTGCGGGACGCGTGCGGCCCGGCGATCGCGAGGAACCGAGGCGCCGCACTGGCACAGGCGCCGATCCTCGTGTTCGTCGACGCCGACGTGATTCCGCACGCGACGGCGATTGCCCACATGCTCGCCCTCCTTTCCGGCGCCCCGGACCTTGCCGCGGTCTTCGGCGCTTACGATTACACGCCCGGACCGCGCAATTTCTTTTCGCAGTACCGAAATCTCGCGCATACGTTCGTACACGAGCAGGCGCGCCCCGAGGCCAGGACGTTCTGGGCCGGCTGCGGCGCGATCCGCCGATCCGCGTTCGCCTCGGTCGGAGGGTTCGATGAGCGGTTCCTGCAGCCGTCGATCGAGGACATCGATCTCGGCTACAGGCTCGCGGGCACGCACCGGATGCGCCTCGATCTGTCGATTCGCGGCACCCATCTCAAGCGCTGGACTTTCCTCTCGAGCATCGTCATCGACATCCGGCATCGCGGCGTGCCGTGGACACAGGCCCTCTTCAAGTACGGGGCTCTGGCGAACGATCTCAACGTGTCACGGCAGGGCCGGGCCGCCGTCGTGCTCGCGTACGTGACCCTCGGCGCATTGGGGCTGGCCTCCTTCGTGCCGGCGGCGTGGGGCGTGGCGGCGATTGCGTTCGCCGGCTTCGTGGCGACTCAGTGGGGCCTCCTTAGCTGGTTCGCGCGAATCCGCGGTCGCTTCTTCGCGTTGCGCGTCCTCCCGGCCCAATTCGTCCATCATCTGTGCAATGGCGTCTCGTTCGTGATCGGTGCCGGACTATGGACGTTGCAGCGGCGGCTCGGATGGAGAACCAGGTGGACGCTGGCTCCGGATGTCTGGCGGCCGCCGCTCGGCCCCGACCAGGGCTCGGGCCAGCCGTAGAGTCCGAGACACGGTGCGCCAGCCGGCCGAGTCAGTGCGAAAATCTTTGCCCTGACGACAGTGATGGGCCACCACAAAGCGAATCGCCTGCATCCCGTGCATTTCCTGACGACCCTCCACACCTGGCCGGTCATTGTTCGTCTGCACACCCCCGGCGATGACGAGGGCACGCTGCGTTCGGGGGGGTTGCTGAAGAACCGCGTGACCGTATAATCTTGGCTGCCGGCGTCCTCTGCCTCGGCTGTAGGGCGAAGTGACGAAGTGAAAATGGCAGCGGCGGGTTTCCTGGCCGGGGAATGGCCTCCATCCACGCATCCTGGTACGCGCCGGCCCGTGCCGGGTGACTCCACCACCACCGCGTCACAATTGCCGGGCACCACACCGGTACTCTACGGCCCGGCGACCGGGCCGCGCCGTCAACATGCTCGGATCACAGATGCCAACGCGCCGAACCCCGCCCGATGCCAGCGCTCGCAGACGGCCGCAGATCGGCGTCGGGGGGTTCCGGATCGGTCCTCGGGCCAAGGCGCTCGTCATGGAAGTCCTCGACAGCAACCGGCTCACCGCCGGCCCGATGATGGCGCGCTTCGAGGCTGAAATCGCGGCCCTGCACGCGTGCCGCTACGGCCTGATGTGCAACAGCGGCACGAGCGCCCTCCAGATCGCGCTGCAGGCGGTCAAGGAAGTACACGGATGGGACGACGGGGACGAGGTGCTCGTCCCGGCGGTCACCTTCGTCGCCACCGCCAACGTCGTCCTCTACAATCAGCTCATGCCGGTGTTCGTGGACGTCGAGCCGGACTATTACTGTATCGACCCGGCCCGCATTGAAGCACGCATCACGCCCCGCACCCGCGCGATCATGCCGGTGCACGTCGGCGGCCTGCCGTGCGACATGGATCCAATCCTGGAGATCGCGCGGCGGCACCACCTGCGGATCGTCGAGGATTCCGCGGAGGCGATGTTCGTCACGTATCGCGGGCGGCCGGTCGGCTCGTTCGGCGACATCGGGTGCTTCTCCACCTACGCCGCACACATGGTCACGACCGGCATCGGCGGCCTCTGCACCACCGACGACGCCGACCTCCTCCTCCTGCTCAAGAGCATCATGAACCACGGCCGCGACTCGCTCTACATCCGCATCGACGACGACCTCGCCGCGCGTGGCGACGACGTCTTCCGCGTCGCCGACAGCCGCTTCTCCTTCGTCCGCTTCGGCCACAGCTTCCGCGCCACGGAGATGGAGGCGGCGATCGGCATCGCGCAGCTCGAGGACCGCGACACCCTCTGCGCACGCCGCCGGACGATCGCGGCCGCCCTCGACGACGGGCTCGCGCCGCTCGCCGGCGAGCATCTGCGCCTGCCCGCGACCCGCGCCGGAGCGGAGCACGCGTACATGTTCTACGCCATCACGATCACCAATGACCGCGTCGCGCGCGCCGATCTCATCCAGTACCTCGAAGAGCGCTCGATCGAGACCCGCTATGTCCTGCCGCTCATCAACCAGCCGGTCTACCGCCAGCGGTTCGGTAATCTGGACTCCGAGTACCCGGTCGCGGCGCACCTCAACGAGCGCGCGTTCTACATCGGCTGCCATCCGGACATGACCGACGACGACGTGAGCTACGTGGTCGACA
>JBDTSX010000070.1:0-12206 GCA_039930925.1 Acidobacteriota bacterium
ATCTGCGTCGCGGCGACGAACCGCGAGCTGTCCGGACCGCCGGCGTAGTCGCGCCACTCGCGCGGCGCCGACTGGCCGGCGAGCGGCCGCTCGAAGGGGCCGCTCACGATCACCATCGCCGCCGCGACGATCGTTGCGGTTCTCCACGGTGCCGATGAGCGATGCTGGGATCCGATCATGAACGAGTCCTCCGTCGATAATTCGTGGCGTCCGGCTTCAGCCGGGGCGACATGCCGTGCCGACACTATCCGTACCGACAGTCGTCCGGCTGAAGCCGGACGCCACCACGGTTTTGACGCCGCAGCCTGCAACCGGCCCTAAAACATCACCCAGCCGTCTGGGTCATCTGCGTCACCGGCCGCGATCCGCGGCCTGACGCCGTATCCCAGGGTCAGCCGGGTCATTGCGCGCGCTGCTGCGACGCTGCGGGCATCGATCAGCACGCGATCGCCGCGGAGATCGGCGCGCTGCACCGCAAACCCCACGTCCTCGACCATCCGCCGCAGGCACATCGCCGTAAAACCCCAGAAGTTGGTCGGGTCGGTGTTCGGCTGGCCCTGATCCGGAAAGCGTGCCGGATCGGGAATGAAGCGCATGATCGGCTCGGACGCCATCGCGGGGGACAGAAGCGTGTCGATACAGAACGACTCGACCAGCAGACGTTCACGCGACAGCGCCGCGCAATTCGCCAGCGCGCGAAAAGGATCCGGCGTGTGATAGAGGAGACCCATCGCCAGCACGATGTCGAACCGTCCGTAGTCGCCCGCGTGAAGATCCAGGATGTTGACCTGATGGTGCTCGATATCATCGAAGCCGTTGATGTGCTGCGCCAGGCCGAAGCCAGAATTGTCCTTGTGCCGGATGTCGAACGCGACCACGCGCGCCCCGCGCTTCCGCGCCTCGAAACTGAAATACCCGTTGCACGCGCCAACGTCCAACAGCGACACGCCGTTCAGGTCCTGAGGCAGCTGAAGCTCCTGCCAGAGTCCTTCGGGATTGTAGGACCCGCGCGTACGCACCCCCGGCACGATCTCGAAGTCATGATGCCACGACTTCCGCTCGATCAACTTGAGCGCCAGGTCCTTCCCTACCATATGCCTGCGTCCTGTCGTGCCGGGACGTCTGCCTCGCCGCCTGGCTTTCAATCGGTACCGTATCGCGACCAGCAGATGGATTGCGGGGGCGTTCGACATCCGACGCGCGGGATCCGACGGGGCCGATCTCTCGAAGGGGCGGAAAACCGCGATGGTCCGGCTGAGGCCGGATGCCCCGAGCGGTCCAGCCCGCCAGGCATCGTGCGCGGGAGTGTACCACCACTCTCGCCGGCTGCCGTCGGATTTGCTCGTCCTGTATTGCAGTTCGCGGGGCCGGCGTGTAATGTGCACTCGGGATTGACGCTCACCACGCGCACCATCGTGCGCACCGGTGCTTCGGAAAGGTTCCGCTCATGCGCTTTTTTCGATTACTGACCGCCGGACTCTTGCTCAGCGTGATGACCATCCACGCCGAGCCGAAGTGGACGTCGCTCTGGAACGGCAAGGACTTCGACGGTTGGACGACGTGGATGCAGCAGCCGTCGCCAGGCTCCGAGGTGCCGGGGCTGAAGCGGGACGCCGAGGGAAAATACCTCGAGCCGATTGGCTCCGGCCGCGACCCGCTCAACGTCTTCACGATCGTCAAGGACGTTGACGGCCGGCCCGCAATCCGGATCTCCGGCGAAGTGTTCGGCGAGCTGCGCACGAAGCGCTCGCTCAAGGACTATCACTTGAAGCTGCAATTCAAGTGGGGCGAAAAGAAGTGGCCGCCGCGGGACGCCGCGGCCACCGCGCGCGACAGCGGCCTGCTGTATCACGTCCATGCGGAACCGGGCGCCCAGAACCGCACCTGGGCGCGCTCGGTCGAGCTGCAGATTCAGGAGCACGATGTGGGCGATCTCTACGCGATCGGCTCCACGATCGCGGTTCGGGCGAAGGTGCGCCCCAACACCAGGCCGGCCTTGTACGACTACGACCCGGCCGGCGAGTGGACCTTCTTCACGCAGAGCCAGGGCTCACCGGGCCGGGCCATCAAGCAGCCGGACAACGAAAAGCCGACCGGTGAGTGGAACACCGTCGAGCTGATTGCCTTTCACGACGACGCCATTCATATCGTGAATGGCACGGTGGTGATGCGCCTGCATGCTCCGTTGCGGATCGACACGAACGTGCTCGCCCCGGTGACGTCCGGGCCGATCATTCTCCAGTCCGAAGGGGCGGAGGTCTTTTACCGCGACGTCCAGTTCCGCCCGATCTCCTCCATCCCGGCCGAATTCGCGGCCAAGTAGCTCGCGGAAGGATCCGGGTGACGTCCACGTCAGAGCTTCAGTCGTTGCAGGAGCAATTCGCGCAGGTCCCCGGTGTCGCCGTGACGAAGGGACCCGGCGGACTGACGGTGATCGGCATCGTCAATCGCCACGCCGAGGCGAGCATCGCCCTGCACGGCGCCCATGTGCTGTCGTTCCAGCCGCGTGGCGCCAATCCGGCGCTCTGGGTGAGCCGGCACAGCCAGTTCGCCGCGAAGGCACCAATCCGCGGTGGCATCCCGATCTGCTGGCCGTGGTTCGGCCCGCACCCGGACGACCCGGCAAAGCCGGCGCACGGTTTCGCGCGCATCTCCCAATGGACCGTCGTCGACATCTCGGGGGGAGAAGACCCGCGCGTCCGCTTGGCGCTGACCGATTCCGACGCGACGCGAGCGTTGTGGCCGCACCCGTTCCGGCTGGAGCTGACCGTGACGCTCGGCACCGGCCTCGACGTCGAGCTGTTGATGCAGAATCCTGGAACCGGGCCATTTACGTGCAGTGAGGCGCTCCACTGCTACTTCGCGGTGAGCAGTGTCGATCGGATGTCAATCGAGGGGCTGCACGGCTGCGCGTATCTGGACAAAGTGGCCGGCTCCGCCCGCCGCGAGCAGACCGGACCGATTGCCGTGACGGCGGAAACCGACCGTGTGTATCTCGAGACCACCGGCGACTGCGTCATCGTTGACGCCGGCTGGGACCGGCGCATTCGCGTCGCGAAGAGAGGCAGCGCGACCACCGTCGTCTGGAATCCGTGGGTGAACCGCTCGCGCCAGCTTCCCGATTTTGGGGACGAGGAGTACCGCGAGATGGTCTGCGTCGAGACCGCCAATGCCGCAGACGATCGGATCACCGTCGAGCCCGGCGGAGAGCATCGCCTGGCGACGACGCTGTCGATCGAGGCATAGCGCTGTCGTGTCCGGCTTCAGCCGGACTGAGTGATTCTACGCGGTGAAACCCGGTTGTCCGCGTTCGCGCGGGGTCCACTTGTAGGCCGCGACCGAGTTCCTCCAGAAGTACTTCTCTGCCAGCGCCCGGGGTTTGGCCGAGAAGTAGTCCCGCACCACGCCGACGACCCGGTCGATCGGCGCAACACCGTCGCTGTTGGGCCAATCACTGCCAAAGAGGATGCGATCCTCCCCGAACACGTCGATCAGGTGATCGAGGCGATCACGGTACGGCGCCAGATCTGTGACCACCTGCCCGTTGACGCGATGAATCACCGCTGACAGCTTGACGTAGACGCGTGCACGCGTGCGCAGCTCCGCCAGCGCCGCGTCGTACGCCGCCTGATTGGCGGGTGTGGGATCGAGGCTTGGCAGGTGATCGATGACCACCCGCAGATCGGGAATTTTGTCGGTGATCGCCACCACCGCCTGCAGCAGATCGACGCGCGGGTTGGCCGTGTCGAGGACGAGGTCGGCCTGCGCCAGGAGCTTCAGGCCTTCGATGAACGCCGGATTGCTCGCCTGCGCGGTCATGTCGCGGCCCCACAAGTTGCCGTAGCGGATGCCGCGGAAGAGCGGATTCTTGTGATAGCGCGCGAACATCTCGGCGAAGTCCGGCTTGTCCGGCTCGAGATTGCCGACGACCCCCACGACAATCGTGTCGCGCTCGGCGACTTCCAGCACCCACAGGTTGTCTTCGATCCAGGGACTCGCCTCGATCTTGACCGCGCCGACGATGCCCAGGGGTGACGCCAGGCGGCGATACCGCGGCGGCAGCGCCGCTTGTGGCGGGCCAGCCGCGCCGCCGGGGCCCGAGTACGGCGCACCCTGGGGCCGCGTCGGATCGAACAGATGGATGTGGGTGTCGATGATCGGGATGGCGGGGGCCGACGACGGCGGTGCGGCGGCCTGAGACGGCAGTTCGGACGCCTGTCCCGGTGCGATCGCGGCCGCGGCGACGCTCGCGATCCCGGTCAGGAACAGGCGCCGGTTGACGCCGTCACGCCGCTCGTCGTGGTGCATGGAGTTCTCCCAGCCGCCGGGGACACTCAATCGGGACACTCAACCTTGAGTGTCCCGATTGAGTGTCCCCGGCCACCGTGTCGCGGTACGATACACCACGGGGCTCGTGGCATTGGTGGCGGCGCGTTGGAAACCTCGTGCGCGCGTCGGCTGCTGGGATACCGTTTGTAGGCGTGTGGCGATCTCCGATCCGTGCGGCGTCAGCGTGCGGGACGCCATAGGCCCGACCGTCTTGGGGTACGCCGCGTGCGATCACCCGAACGGTGCGGTCATCGGCGACGCGCAGGCGAATCGACTGCTGCGCCGCCAATCTGCGCGCAGATCCGAGCTGGCTAGAATCGCATACTCGCCTGCCACCGGATCGACCGGGTCGGCAGCGCGCTCGTCGCGGCGCCGAAGCCGGCGGCGCTCGGCAGCAGGCGCCCCGGATCGACGCGGCCGTCCGCGAGGTATTGCGAGTTCAGCAGCCGCTGCTCGGTGGGGCTGGCATACTCGGCAACGACGTTGCGCCCGTTGAAGATCAGCGCGTTGAAGAGATTGAAGACATCCACCCTGAGCTGCAGCTCGTGGCGCCCGATCGGGATGCCGTGCTTGACCGAGAGATCGAGGCGATGGTCGCCGCAGCCGTGCAGGAGATTGCGGCCGGATTCGAGGCCCACGCTGCCCGGCACGGGACCGGTGAACGCGTTGGTATCGAACTGCCGATACCGGTCGCCGGAACATCCGGATCCCGGATCGCCTTTGACGACGACCCGCGCCGCATAGTCGGGCGAGCCGGTGAGGTTGATGCCGCCGCCGCTCAGATAGCTGTAAGTCACATCGTACGGTGCCCCCGAGTCGATCCGCGCCACACCCGAGATCTGCCAGTTGTTCACGATCAGCCTCGAGACCGCCCGCATCCGGTTCGGCGTCCTGATGTCCGGCAGCCGCCAGGTGAAGTGCGAGACCACCAGATGCCGCAGCACGCCTTGATCCGCGAACAGCGCTTCGGCGTCCGCTTGATCAGGGCGCACCGCGTAGGTCCGGTCAGCCCGATGATCGATGCGCAGCTGCGGTGACGGTAGTCCCGTGTTACCCGTATCGCTGATCGTGTAGGTCCAGTTGACGCCTGCGGAAACGCCGTTGCTCAGGCGCCTGGTCCACGTTGTCTGCAGCGAGTGGAACGTCCGGTGAAACCGGCCCCACTGCACCTGGATGTTGCTGTAGCCGCGATACGGCCGCAGCAGGTTGCTCGGCAACGCCGTGCCCTGGGGCTGCGTCGGATCCTGGCCGGCACCCGAGAGCGTCGTGCCCAGGTCGATGGTGTTCAGATCCACCGAGTTCCCGCCCTGCTGTCCGCCGAGGACGTTGTAGGCATGGTGGCCGACGTACGAGACGTCGAGCACGGACTCGAGCGGAAGCGCCATCTGCGCGCCGGCGTTCCACTGCGCGTCCGAGGGCAGCTTCGAATCGTAGTAGTAGACCCGCACCGCCGGTACCGGGCCGAAGGCGACCTGGCTTTGCGCAAGATCGGTCAGCCGCCCCCATTGCTGCGTCAGCCCGGTCGCCACGGGTGGATTGGCCACGGTGTTGAAGACGGTATTGCCGTCCGGGCGATCGAAAAAGAGCCCGGCCGCGCCGCGGACGATGACCTTCTTGTGTCCGGTCACGTCGTACGCCGCGCCGAACCGCGGCGCGGCGCCCAGCCACGGCCAACGGTACCCGGTATTCGCAATCCCGTGGCCGGCCTGCGCCATCCCGTTGGCGACGTCGCCCGACCCCGCGATCGCTTGTCCGATCAGCGTGGCCGTGGCCGGGCCGAGCAGCGCGCCGGTACGTGGATCGATCGCCTGCCGATCGGCCGCGCCGCATGGACTCGCGCCCACGCACCCCGGCGCGTACAGGATCGGTGCGCTCGCCGCCGTCCACCGCTCGGGGAAAAAGTTGGTCCCCTGCTCGAACCGGTCGTGCTGGGGCGTCTGGTGCACCAAGCGCAGGCCGTAGTCCAGCGTGAGGCGGCCGTTGGCCTTCCAGGTGTCCTGCAGATACCACTCCGCGTTGTCGTAGACAAAGCTGCCCTCGATGAAGCTCGACTGCTGTCCGTACGACGAGAAGACCCCGACCGCCGCGTTGGCAAAGGGAAAGCCGGTGTCGACTGGATTGCTGGTGTCGTTGCCGAAGTTCAGCAGCCCCTGGAAGTTGAGCCTGGAGCTGAGGTTCTGTGCCTTGTAGCTGTGATTCAGGTAGAAGCCGGCCTTGGCGGTGTGCGCGCCGAACACCTTCGTGACGCTGATGACGGCGTCGCGCGTGCGGTTGATGTTCATGAATCCCGGAAAGTTGAGGCTCGGTGGCGCGCAGGCGGCGGCGGTGCAATTGCCCGTCGCGACACGGCTCGCTGTCCCGGGCGCCGACCACGCCAGCTGCGGCGGCAGCACACTTCTCCCGTCCAGAAAGAAGGGCGCCCCGACATCCTGGAGCGCCCCGTACTCGTAGTACCGCGGATCGATCACGCCCGCGTCCGGGAAGAGCAGCGCGATCCCGCCCAGCGTGCAGCGCGGGACCATCGCGGCGAGCTCGCCGGGGCAGACGACGTTGTTGCGATTGCTGAACGGCGTGACCGGCGGCGCGCCGAGACGATTCTGATTCGCGCCGATGGTCGCTTCCAGGAAGGTGGTTGGGCCAATCGAGTACGCCGCGGTGACGGACGCGTTGACCGACAGCGGAAAGCGCTGCAGCGTGTCGTCGAAGCCGGGCAGCGTGCCGAACGTCGGCGCGACCAGCGACGTCTGGCCGGCCCATTTGCCGGTGAGCCGGAGCCGCGACGATGCCTGATAGTCGAGGCGAATCACCGGCGTGTGCGACAGGGTGACCTGGATCGGCGTCACGCCCGCGTAGTTGAAGGCCCGGCCGGGCGCGGCCTCGACATTGGGCAGAGGGTATTGATTGAGCAGCGCCATGCCGGGCCCATAAAGACGATTGGCCGGAATACGCCCGACCACTCCGCCGTCCTGGAAGCACGCCGAGCTGTCTTCCGCGGAGCACGCGCTCCTCGGCAGGCCGGAGGACGCGTCGTAGATCAAGTTGTAGACCAGGCCATTGGCATCGCGGGTCTGCGAGAAGTCGCCCCGGCGCTCGAGCGCGGTCGGCAGCCGCACGACGTTGACGAAGTTGCCGGCGCGCCGGGGCCGATATTCGTGGGTGTAGAAGAAGAACAGGCGATTCTTGCGGCCCGGCCTGCCGACCGGTCCGCCGAGCGTGTAGCCGACGTCGAGTTGTTGCGAGACGACCCGCGGAAAGCCGTTTTCAGTGTCCGCCCATGATGCGGTCGGGGCCGGGGATTCGCGCTGGTAGCTGAAGACCGACCACCGGAAACGGTTCGTACCGCTCCGAGTCACGGCGGAGACCTGCAGCCCGCTCGATCGGCCGTACTCGGCCGGGTAACCGGACGTCAGGACCTTGATTTCGGCCACGGCGTCCACGGGGAGATTCAGGCCTCCCATCAACGAGTTGTTGCCGGTGTCCATTGCGGAGACGCCGTCGATCATGTAGTTGTCCTGGCCGCCGCCGCCCACCCGGTTGAGGCCGTTGACGCCCGGGGTCATCGCGACGAACTGCTGGAAGTCGTGCGACCCGATCGGGAGGCTCTCCAGTTGCGTCATGTCGATCACGGCGGAACGCTCGCCGCTCGCCGCCTGCAGCAGCGCCGGCTCCGCCGTGACGGTCACCGTCTCGCTGGCGATGCCGACTTCCAGCACCAGCGCCTCGACGGCAATTCGATCGCCGCCACTGACGCGCACGCCACTCCGCGTCACGGTCTTGAAGCCGGGCATCGACACGTCGATCGTGTATCGATCCGCCTGGAGCGACGGCACGACATACGCGCCCGCCGAGGTCGTGATTACCGGCGCGGTCTTCGTGCCCTGCGTTTCGCTGGTGACGGCGACGCTGGCGCCCGGGACCACGCCGCCTTGCGCGTCCACGACGATGCCGGTTATCGTGCCGGTCGTGATCTGTGCGGCAGTGGGGAGGACCGAGGTGGTCAGAAAGAGCCAGACAGCGCCGGAGAGCCAGGCAGTGCGATTCAGCATCATCCTGAGGTTTCTCTGATCGAACGTCAGCACTCTCGTTTACCCTGCGGCTGAGGGCGAAGGCGACCGGGTCACCGAGCCCGAGGTAGTCTGTCGGCCGGAACGGTTCGAATCTCGAGATTGTGAGGCCATGATAAGCCAGCAGGTACGCGTGTCGCTGATCGGACTGGTCCTGGCGGTGATCGGGGCTGGAGGCGCCGGCGTCCATGCGCAAAACGCCAGCGCCCAGGGGGATCCGGATCCGCGCGCGACCCCAGTGCCGGCAATACGGACGTCGATGGGCACACTTCCGACTCCCGGCGATCTGCCGCTTCGCGTCGAAATGCCCGATCCGCTGCGGCTGAACGACGGCACGAGCGTGACGACCACCGCCCAGTGGAAACGCCGCCGCGAGGAAATCAAACGGATCCTCGAGTACTACGCCGTCGGCCAGATGCCGCCGGCGCCAGGCAACGTCAAGGGGCGTGACGTGCTGTCCCAGGTCGTGCTGGATGGAACGGTCAGCTACCGGCTGGTGCACCTGTCTTTCGGACCCGGCGCGGCGCTCGGGCTCAACGTCGGGATCTTCACCCCGGTCGGGCGCGGCCCCTTCCCCGCCGTCATCATGCCGGGTGGCACGCCGCCAGGCGCGACGCCTTTGCCGACGTTGCCACATCCCCCCGGGCAGGGGCATGGTGTCGACGCGCTGCTGCCGGTCGAGCCCGCGGGCGCATCGCCGGCTCCGCCGGCGCGACCGGTGGTCGTGGACGACGCCGAGACGGTCGCGGCGCGGAACCGGGAACTGTTCCGGCGCGGCTACGCCTACGTGACCTTTGCGAACGGCGACTGCGCCGAGGACACCACGCTGCGCAATCCCGATGGCAGCTGGGCGTTCCGCTCCACCCGGTTCTATCCGGCCTATCCGGGCTACGACTGGGGCATCCTTGCCGGCTGGGCGTGGGGTGTGTCGCGGATCGTCGACTACCTGGTCACTGACCCGTCGATCGCCAGGGCGCAGGTGATCGTATCGGGCGTCTCCCGGACCGGGAAGTCAGCAATGGTCGCGGCGGCGTTCGACGAGCGGATCGCGATGGCCGCCCCGGTGGTCACGGGCGGCGGGGGCATCGGCGCGTACCGGTTCAGTGGCGCCGGGCGCGGCGGCAAGGAAGGACTGATCGACATGGTCAAGAAGTACCCGAACTGGTTCTCGCCGCATCTCCGGGACTTCTGGGGTCAGGTCGATCGCCTGCCGTTCGACGAGCACTGGTTCCTCGCGCTGGCGGCGCCTCGGCCGTTCATCGCGCTCGAAGGGACGACCGATCAGGTGTCACTCGCCAATGCCGTGAAGCAATCCGAGATCGGCGCCCGGCCGGTGTACGCGTTGTTCGGCGCGGCCGATCGGCTGGGCGTGAACTACGCCGATCACGGCCACGCGCTCACCGCGCAAGACTGGACCGCCATGCTCGACTTCTCGGACCAGCATCTCCGCGGGATGAAAGTGGATCGCCGCTTCGATCGATTCCTGGATGACGCGCCGATCGAGCGATAGAGCCGGCCACCGGCTGCGACCCCGATCGAACGGCGGCGCTTCAGCGCGCGCGGATTGATTTCGGCGGACGCCCGCCCCTAGCTCAACGCCGCGCGAACTTGAGGTGAGTCATCCGCGGGGTGGCCACTGTTCGCACCAGTAGCGTCAGCGCGCGCGCCACGATGACACCTACATCACCGTCCGGAATAGCATGACGCAGTAACTCCTGCGCGCGGAGTAGGTGGTGGGTCTCGCTGGAGACGTCATCGCGATCTTGTACCGCTTGGGCTTGATCCGCGAGCGGTCTGACGATCGTGCGTGAGGTCGCGGCCGCAGCGGCGATGTGTTCGACGTACGGATTTCCCATCGGCGCCGCAACCGCTGACGGCAATGACGACGCCGCCGACGGAACGGCGAACGCCGTCGAGGGCACCGCGTCACAAGCGGACAACCGAACCGTGCAGCGGACGCTGCGCCACGCTCGTCTTGGATAGTCGAGTGCGCGGGGTCGACCGCCTGGATCGCCGACGGGTCGTGGGCCCGGGCCGGTCATTCGGTGGCCGCCGTCGGATCGACGCAGTACGCGCGCTCTCGATATGCGAAGTAGTCGAAGTCGGCGGCCATCGCCGTGCCGGCGAGATCCTGGCACGCGACGCCGACGAACGCGCCGGTGAAGTTCGGCAGGCCCGGCGCCGTGGCTTCGTCGGAGAGAATGCTGGCATCGAACGTCTGGGGCAGCCAGCTCCAGGGCGCGCCCTCCATCCGATAGGCAAAACGCAGACGCTCGAAGTCCACCTCGACGCGCAGGTGGATCGGCCGGCCTCCCGGAATCGGAATCGGCGGCGTGAACGCGTCCGACTGCACCTGATTCGGCAACGCCGACATCACCCGCAGGTGCTTCCCCGTGGCTTCGTCGGTGGTCACGTGGAAATAGTGGAACTTGGAGCTGTTGTAGTAGCAGACCATCCCGGCCATCTGCTGAAAGTGCTGCGGCTCACAGTCGACGACCGTCTCGGCGCTGAAACAGTGCGACTGCTGCCGGCGCGCCACGAGCGATTGCCGGAACAGACTGCCGATGGTCTCGCGGCCGAAGAGACGCAGGTGCCCCGGCCGCGCGCGCAGGCTGAACAAGTCGTCCGGCCACGGCGACCGCAGCCACTGGAATGCCAGCGGCAGCGCCGGCTCGTCGAACTCCTCGCGGTCTCGCTCCGGCGGCCACACCTGCGCCGGCAGATCGGGCGCCGCTGCCTCGGTCGTCGGAAGCCCCCGGCCATCGAGGGTGCGAAGCCATCCGTCAGCGCACCAGGTCATCGGCTGGATCGCGGTCTCGCGGCCCAGCGTGCACCGTCCCCGATTGCGAAGCGGGCGGCCGCAGAGATAGACCATGTAGGTCGCACCCGCCGGGGTGTCGACGAGATCGGCATGTCCGGCCCGCTGAAGCTCGACGTCGGGACGGTTTCGCGAGCTCAGGATGTGGACGTCCGGATGCAGCTCGTACTCCCCCAACAGCACGCGCGACCGCGCCATCGTCACCGCATGGTTCCAGTCGGTGCCCCCCTCTGCCGTCAGCAGGTAATAGTAGCCGTCGCGCCGGTAGAGATGCGGCGCCTCGGTGAGACCGAGTGGCGTGCCGCGGAAGATCAGATGACGCGCGCCCACCAGCCGGCGCTCCACCACGGAGTATTCCTGCAGCACGATTCCCGCGAACCGGTTCCGCCCCGGCCGGTGATCCCAGAGCATGTTGAGCAGATACGTCCGCCCGTCGTCATCGTGAAAGAGCGAGGGGTCGAAGCCGCTGCTGTTCAACTCGATCGGATCCGACCACTGACCGTCGATGCTCGAACCGGTCACGAGATAGTTATGAAAATCCCGCAGCGACGCGCCCGACGCTCCGGCGGTCGTCGTCCGGCCGTAGCGCTTCACGTCGGTGTAAACGAGGTGAAAGAGGCCGCCGGCGTAGGTCAGGCACGGCGCCCAGATGCCGCACGAGTCCGGATTCCCGATCATGTTCAGCTGACTGGCGCGTGACAGCGGACGGGTCAGGAGGCGCCAGTGCACGAGGTCGCGCGAGTGATGAATCTGCACGCCGGGGAACCACTCGAAGGTGGAGGTGGCGATGTAGTAGTCATCGCCGACCCGGACGATGGATGGGTCGGGATTGAAGCCGGGGAGAATCGGATTGTGGATGGTCATGCCGTGACGGTTTCGGGATTTGCGGCGCGACGCGCGGCCAGTTCCTGTTCGATGTGGTCCACGCGCTTTTGATCGAGCGGGTAGATCGTTAGCGCGACGGCTTTGAGCAGGGCAAACAACGACGGCCCGAT
>JBDTSX010000071.1:0-12192 GCA_039930925.1 Acidobacteriota bacterium
AGCGCAGGTAGGCCGGCATCAGCTGCTCGGCATCGTCCATGATGAACACGCGCCGGACGTAGAGCTTGATTCCCCGCCGGTGATCGCGGTCCCAGAGGTCGAATGGCGCCTGCGCCGGAATGAAGAACAGCTGGATGTACTCCTGGCGCCCCTCCACCCGGGCGTGCGCATAGGCGAGCGGCGGCTCGGCGTCGTGGGCCACGTGCTTGTAGAACTCGTGGTACTGCTCCTCGGTGATCTCCGACTTCGGCCTGGCCCAGAGCGCCGACGCCTGGTTCACCTGCTCGTCCTCGTCGGTCGCCACCTGCGCGCCGGCGTCGGAATCCCAGCGATCCTTCTTCATCAGGATCGGGACCGTGATGTGATCCGAGTACTTCCGCAGGATGCCGCGCAGCCGGGCCCCCGAGAGCAGCTCGTCCTCGTCCGGCCTGAGGTGCAGGATCACGTCGGTGCCGCGCTCCGCTCTCGGGATGGTTTCGATGGTGTAGTCCCCCTCGCCCGCACTCTCCCAGCGCACGCCGTGTTCCGGCGTGAGCCCGGCACGCCGGGTCAGCAGCGTGACGCGGTCGGCGACGATGAAGGCCGAGTAGAAGCCGACGCCGAACTGGCCGATCAGGTGGGCATCGCGCGCGCTGTCACCGGTCAGCCGTTGGAGGAACTCGCGGGTGCCGGACTTGGCGATCGTGCCGATGTGGTCGATCACTTCCTGGCGCGACATGCCGATGCCGTTATCGGAGACCGTGATCGTCCGCGCGGCCTTGTCGTAGGCGACTCGGATTTTCAGGTCCGGGTCGTCTTCGAAGAGGGCCGCATCGGCGAGCCCCTCGAACCGCAGCTTGTCGCTCGCGTCCGACGCGTTCGACACGATCTCGCGCAGGAAGATTTCCTTGTTTCCGTACAGGGAATGGACCATCAGGCGGAGCAGCGCCGTCACTTCGGTCTGAAAGCCCAGGGTTTCGCGGTTGATCGTTTCGGTCATGTCTTTGAGCCTCGGGTTGAACCCTTACCGTAACATGATCGTCGATCGGGACCCGCGGGGCGGCTACTCTACGCCAGGCGTAGAAGCGGTTTGGGGCCGGCGGCCCCAGGAACCTTCAGCACATCGAGCGCCGCCTCCACGGCGGCCGGGCACAGCGCGGCGCCGCTCATCTCCCGCAGCGTGCGCGCGACCGCCTCGGCGGGCATGCCTTTCCGATACGGTCGATCCGACTTGAGCGCATCGGTCACGTCGGCCACGGCCAGCACGCGCGCGGCGGTGGACATCCGGTCCGCCGCAATGCCGCGATGGTAACCACGGCCGTCCAGGCGCTCGTGGTGCGCGCTCGCGTCATCGGCGAATTCCTCGAAGACCGGGACGCGACTGAGAATCTCGTAGGTGTGACGCGGATGTTCCCGGACAACCTGGAACTCCTCGGGAGTGAGCGGTCCGCATTTGTCGAGGATGCGGTTCGGCACGGCGAGCTTGCCGATGTCGTGCAGCAGCCCCATCTGCCGCAGCCGCGCGAGCTGCCCGGGGGCGAACCTCAGCCGCTCGCCGATGCGCGAGGCGATCGACGAGACGCCTTCCGAGTGCTCGTACGTGTACGGGCTCTTGGCGTCGATGACCCAGGCGAAGGCCAGCGCGATGCGCCCGAGCGCGTCGGCGTCCGCAACGACGGATGCCGGCGCGGGCTGCAGCGCCGTTACCGTGGGAATCAGATCCGGACCCCGGAGCGCGTCCCAGAAGCCGGGCGCCGCAGCGGCGCGCGCGAAGACGCGCGCGAGCTCGGGGTCGAACCATCGTCCGCTCCGTTTCGCGATCGTCTCGATGGCCAGCGGCGGCCCCCCCACGTCGAAGAAGATTTCGGCAACCTGGGCGAGGTTGATGATTCGCGATTCGAGCGGAATCGCCGTCTTGCGGAGGCCGTCAGGGTATCCCCAGCCGTCCCAGTGCTCGTCCATCGACCGGATGGCTTCGGCCGTCTGTCTCGGAAATCCCATCGCCAGCGCGATCTGTGCGCCGCGATCGCACCGGATGCGAAACAGCTCGCCGCCGCCGCGCGGCCCCTTCATCCCCAGCACGATCAGTTTCCGGAGGCGCGCGAAGAGGCTGCCTCGGCGCTCCGTGTACTGCAGCGCGTAGGCGGCCTGTTCGGTGAAGCGGCGCCAGTCGCGCAGCCAGACGGCCCGCTTGACCTCGTGGTCGTCTCCCCCGAACAGCTCGTGGACCCGCTGCGCGTTGCTGGAGCAGCCGGCGTCCTTGAGCAGCAGCGCGTGGTGCAGATTGACCTGCTGCTCGACCGGCAGACCGAGCGCCTGAGCGATGCGCATTCCAATGATGCACGACCGATTGGCGTGGCCGATCGGGTGTCCCTCGGTGAGGTCGAGTGCGTGACTCAGGCCGGAAATGACCGCGATCAGCGGGGTGCGTGACGGCGCGGCGCGCAAGGGCAGCATGGACCCGATTCAGAGCAAGAAACCAGCCGCGCCCAGCACTGATCTCAGACGCGACGCTACTCGGCGTGTCTGCAAAGGCTTAGCGTCTTCTGTGGACGCGGTCGAAAGACGCCCCCCACCGGCGGCGGTGTGTCAGCCCGGCACACCGCTCGACGGGACCCGCCTCCCATGGCGCTTCGCCGGGAGCCGCCCTGGAAGTCACGCTTCAGCCACCTCGGAGATAAGAGTAAGCCCTTCCGCATGAGCGTCATTCTGCGGGCGCTCGTCTTGATAGCTGTCGCCACTCACTGCTTGGCGCAGGCGGGCCGATCGCGAGTGCCCAACCATCCGTAGCGTCCGGCTTCAGCCGGACGATTGTGGTTGTGAGGGCAGGCGCTAGTATTTCAGCTCGATCCGCAGGACGTGACCGTCCGACGTGCCAACGTTCTGGACCGTGTGAACAACCGCATCGCTCCACGCGAAGGTTCCGATCGTTCTCTTGTTGATCTGCGGCTCTCGCCCGTCCACGGTGACCTTCGCGCTCCAGTCGGTGAAGTAGACGCTCAAGCCGTGCGGGTGCCGATGCCGGGGCTCCACCTTCCCCGCCGGTATGTGCACGTCGAGCACACGCACGAACGCATTCTCGAACGCGACTTTGTGGGTGTCCGACGCCACCCGAATCGGATCGAGCGCATCGTTGGCGGACTGGGTGCTGGTGCGTGCGATCGCGGCAACGACGGCCACCGCCGCAGCGGCGAGCACGATGGATCTTCGGGTCACTGTAGTCTCCTGTGGTCGATCACGCCGGAACAATCGACCGCCACATCTCGACCTCACGCCGCGGCGCTACACCGACTACCGCTCCGACTCCGGCAGGTGCTTCACCACCCGCGCGGGGTTGCCGGCGACGATGGTCCAGTCCGGCACGTCCTTGGTGACAACGGCGCCCGCGGCGACGATCGCACCGCAGCCAATCCGCACCCCCTTGAGAATGATGGCATGAGCACCAATCCAGGCGCCCCGGCAGACGCGAATGGGTGCGCGCTTCGCATGCGCAAACTCATATCGATTGGCGCGACCGAGCTGCAGGTCCCGCGTCCGCTCGCTCAGGCGGGTGCTGTGCCCATCGGAGTCGGCCAGCACGCACAGATAGGCGATCATCACGTCGTCTTCGATCAGAATCGACTCGACGCAGTCGATGATCGTGCCGATGTTGATCAGGGAGTTGTTGCCGATCCGCACTTCGGACGTGTCCAGTTCCAGGACGATGCTGCCCCGCACGAGGGAATTGTCGCCGACGATGAGCCGGCCGCGGCCGCCCAGGTGCCGATCGACCGATCCGCGCACCTCGGAATTCACGCCGACCTGCTGCAACTCCGCGGCGACCGGCCGGGGGAGGCTCGCGACCATGGCGTCAGACTTGGGCCGCAGAGCGTTCCACAGCAACGGTGGACATATCTGCCGCAGTGCCGATTTCATGAAGAACATTGCAGTCTCGCCATCTTCTCTCCCCTTGCAGCGACCGATTGGAGCACCCAAAGGATGCCGATTGCAGTGGATCGCGCCGCCGCCGCGTGCCCGACGTTCTCAGGCGAATTTGAGCGAGTTGTGGGCGCTCAGGATGAACCGGCGCCGATCAGATTGCCGATACGGACGATTCAGCCGGGGTCGGATGCGTGGTGGAGCCGAAGAAGCGAACAGACCGGGAGGCAGGATGCCCTCATGGGATGGGTATCATACGCCCGTTGTTAATACACTAAAGAGAATTATTCCTGCCCAGCTGCATGATTCGATCCAGATGAGTTGGCGGTTCGCCCTAGTCTTTGCACGCCAGGGCAGGCAAAAAAAGAGCGACGGCTCTTGACCATCGCCGCTCAAGTCTCTTCCGCCTGAAGGCGGAAGCCACAAGTTTCGAGTTGCTGACAGTGTCCCGTCGTCGGTCGCGCCTCGAACACGCTGGTGCGTCGCTTGGTCATCTGAGCGGCGGGCGGGGTGCCCACAGGAGCGTCGCGCGCAAGAAGCGCGCGACCTTGAAGGGCTAGAGGAGCAGGTCGAGGATGCTGTTCAGGCCGGGGCTAGGTGACGGTGAGGGTCTTCAGGTACGCGGCCCCTTTCACCATCGCCTCCCAGCCGCCGTTGGGCTGTTCCTGTTCGATGAAGTAGTTCTTGAGCCCGCCGGTTTTCGCCGCCGCAAACACGGCTGGCCAGTTGACGCTGTCGTCCCCGATCGCGATCGCCGGGGCGCCCGGGCCGCCGCCCGCCCCGCGACCCGCGCCGGCGCCTCCCGGCGGCGTCGCCGGTTTGACCGGCATCGCGTGGCCGCGCGGCGGCCGCAGAGGCGCCTCGAGATCGACGCCGTGCACGTGCGCGGAGATGAACCGCCCCGGATACAACCGGAAGTACATGATTGGATTGCCGATGGCGCGCATCGACGACATCTGGAACTGCATCTTGACCAGATCGGGGTCCAGGTAGCCGAGCAGAATCGGGTAGGTCAGTCGGCCGTCGTTGAGCTTTGAGTCTTCCAGCGTCTCGTTGTGCAGGAACGCCTGGATCCCGGCGCGGTTTACCGTCGCGGCGATCTTGTTATACGCATCGGCCGCGCGCTTGACCTCTTCCGCCGACGTGACGCCGGCGATGACGGTGCCCGGCAGGCTGGCGGTGCCCATCTGCGTCAGGCCGACGGCATGCGCCCAGTCGATCGCCTTCCCGAGGTCGGTCTCGTTGCGGAACTCGGTGCTGTAGTTGAAGTGCGAGCTGATGCACTTGAGGCCGTTGTCCTCGATGATCGTCTTGGTCTGCTTCCCGTCGCTCAGGCTCTTGAACTCGCCATAGCCTGGCGAGCACAGCTCGATCTGGCGGATGCCCGCCGCAAACATGTCCTTCAGAACTTCGGCGAACTGTCCCTGCGCGATGCGTGCCCGCACGGGATAGGTCTGACTGCCGATCGGAAGACCAAGCGGATCGGCCAGAAGCCGCGCGCCGCGGATCGCGACAAGGCCCGCCGCGGTGCCGACGGCTGCTCGCTCCAGAAACTGACGACGGGTAACTCCAGCCATGACCCCTCCGATCAAAGGTGTGAATGGATGTTACACCTCGGACGACGACGATGGGGCGGTCAGGACAGGAGGGTGCGCCAGCGGTCGGGCCCGGACCTGCGGTGGGTGGATCGGCCAACCGCACACGCCGGCTTACAACACCAACCGGAAGAGCGCAAGCAACGCGATCGCGGCGACGAAGAAAAAGAGAAACGCGACCAGCGCCGAGCGCAGCGCCATCTTCGCCGGGCTGCCGCGGAACGACCAGTTGCGCTTGTACTCTCCATACGAGATGACGTAGGCGCAGGCGCCGGCCAGCAGGCCGAAGGTGACGCCGAGGGCGGCGCCGAGCTCCAGGTTCATCGAAGCAGTGTACGCGACCGCCGGCGTTCGTCAGTGACGATGCGACGAGGCGATATTCTCGAGCAAGGCACCCGGTCGGGCCGAGCGGCAGGACGCATAGTAGGAGGTGATCGGTTGATCGCCGTCAGCTGTCCTTCAGCCTGAAGGCGGAAGCCACAGATTTTTCCTGCAAGTGGTCCGGCTGAAGCCGGGCACGACCGACCGGGCGGCGTAGACGCGGGCTCAGTTTGACCTCGCTGCGGTGAGGTAAACTGCCGCACTATGCCAACACTGGTTCCCGCTCCTGCCGTCGTCCAGGCCGCCGGTACGCAACCCAAGCGCATCGAGGAGTACGCCGGACGCGCCAGCACCGGACACCGATCGGCGAGCGTCGCTCGAATGGTGTCGCCGACCGGCTGGGAAGAACCGGCGCAGCAGCCCGACTTCGAAGAGATTACCGTCGTGCTGCGGGGCATGCTCCGAGTGGAGCACGACGGCGGCGTCCTGGAGGTGCGCGCCGGGCAGGCGGTCATCACCTCACCTGGCGAGCGCGTACGTTACAGCACGCCCGAGGCGGGCGGGGCCGAATACGTCGCGGTCTGCCTTCCCGCGTTTTCTCCGGATACCGTGCATCGCGATCCGGATTGATTCTCCGATGGCCCTGCGCGACGCACGCGGAGACGCCGAGAGACGGGTTCGACGATGCCCCCACCCTCGATCGATGACGATGCGCCCGGGTCGTGCCTCGGGCCCGACGCGTAGGCGACGAGCACGGTGAACAGCACGGCGTTCGCCGGCGTCTGCAGCCCGAACTCGACCAGTTCCTGCAGCGCCACGGCCGTCACGCCGACGGCCGCGCCATATCGGGTCCACTTCTCGAAGGATCGGACGCCGGCCGATCCGGTCGATCCCCGTACTACGCGAACCGCCAGGACGCCGAGCAGAAGCCCGAGCGGCAGGCCGACGAGCAGGCCGCCGTCGCACAACACCTGAAGGTAGTCGTTGTGCGGGGTCCTGAAGAATTCGAAGACCTTGGGATCGTGATAGGTCAGCATCGCCGTCGCGTAGGTGTTGAGCCCCGAACCGGTCAGCCAGAAGTCGCGCGCGATACGCGCCGCTTCGCTCCAGGCATCGAGCCTCCCGCTGAGACGGGTTCCGGGCAGCTCGTCGAGACGCGCGACGAGCGGCCGCCATCCGATCCAGGCCACGGTGACGGCGGCGAGCGCGAGCAGGAGGACCACCGCCGGCGCGGCGGTGCGGATCGATCGCCGGTGCCGGACCTGCGCCCAGATCATCGCCGCGACGACCACCACGAACCCGCCGAATCCGGAGCGTGACCTGGTCATCAGCAACGCGGCCGACATGAGAAAGCAGGCGAAGCCCGTCAGCAGGACCGCGCCGGCCCCGGGCGCTCCCAGCATCTCGACGACCGTGGCGCCCGGGTCGGCCTCGCGCCGCATCGACGCCAACCGGGCGGCGCACTGCGCGATCGCGACGGGAAGCGCCAGCAGCATCCAGGTGGCGAAGTGATTCCGGTTCACGAACGGCCCGAAGACGGCCGCGTGCGTCAGCGGCGCCCACACGCCGTACATCCGCTCGCCGGTAACGCCGGCCTGGAGGATGCCGACGAGGGCGAGCGCGGTCCCGATCGCCGTCACGCTCGCCGGCACGAACCGCAGCGACGTCGTGGCCCTGATCGACGCCACCCCGACAAAGAGCGCCGCCATCGACACGAAGAATCCCAGGAACAGCCATGTCGCCGATGGCTCGATCGAGAGCGGGTGCTTCACGGTGCCTGCGGCTGCGGCCAGCATGTAGCCGAGGTCCTGGTGCTCGAGGAATCGCGCCGCCGCCGGGCTGGCGGCGTGCAGGATCGCCGGCGTGAGGGGAAGGAGCTGGATGCTTACGGCGGCCGCCACGAGCCCGGCGCACGTGGTCAGCACCGGATCGAGGCGCCAGCCGCTTCCGGCGATCGCGCACGCCGCGAACGCGGCACAGATCACCATGAGCGTGCCCCACGCCCACGGGTAGACCCCGCCGAAAGCCAGCGCGGGCCAAGCGATCGCGATCACGAGAACGACCGGCGCCGTGCTACGCGCGACCCTCGCGATGGACGTAGTACCGCTCATCCGCGCGATTGTAGTACCGCGCATAGTAGTAACTGTGCCGCCGCAGCTGGACCCGGTTCAAGACGACGCCTGCCACCTTCCCCTGGGTCGCCGCGAGCCGATCCACGGCGGACTTCGCGCTGGCCGCGTCGGTCATCTCCGCTCCGACGACGAACACCACGGCGGTTGCCAGATGCGCGATGATCGCCGCGTCGGCAACCGCGCGGACCGGCGGCGAGTCGAGCACCACCCAGTCGAATCGGGACGACATCGACGTCATGAGCTCGGCGAACGGCACGGAGCCGAGCAGCTCCGGGGGGTTGGGCGGCGGCGTGCCGGCCGAGAGAAGGGACAGGTTGTCGCTGCCAGACGGCCGGATCGCCGCATCCGCGGCGGTCTCGCCGACCAGCACGTTCGACAGGCCGGGCGCAAGCGAGCAGCCGAACATCTCGTGCACCTTCGGACGGCGCATATCGGCATCCACCAGCAGCACGCGCTGCCCGGCCATCGCCAGCGCCAGCGCCAGATTGCTGCTGACCAGCGTCTTGCCTTCGCCTGGCGCCGTGCTCGACACGAGGATCGAACGGCCGCCCCGCTCCGCTGACGCGAACAGGATGCTGGTGCGCAGCGATCGGAACGCCTCCACGAAGTGCGGCGGCGCGTTCGCCTCGGTGATGAGGAGCGTGCCGTTCTGGAAGTCGCGCGCGGCGAGCTGCGGGACGATCCCGAGCGAGGCGAGCTTGAGCCGTTGCATCACGTCCTCGGGGGACTTGATCCGGGTGTCGAGCGCTTCGAGCGAGAACACCAGGCCGATGGCCAGCACCACCGCGGCCATGAAACCGATCGCCGTGGCACGGAGGCGCTTTGGCCGGGCTGGCACTCTCGGCAATTCCGCGGCATCGACGATGCGCACGGTGCTCGTCTTCAGCTGCTCCGTGATCCCGGCCTGCTTCGTCCGGGCCAGCAGCGTCTCGTACAACTGCCGGTTCATCGCGGCGTCGCGCTGCAGGACGCCGTAGTCGATCCCGCGGCGGTTCATCGCCAGCCCGTCGGCCTTCTGACGATCGAGCGCTTCGGTCATCCGCCGCTCGAGATCGACGGCGGCCGCATATTGACCCTTGACGCCCTCGACGATCGTGCCGGTCTCCTCGCGCAGCCGCGCCCTCGCCCGGTCGAGGCTTTCCGTCACCCGGATCATGTCCGGGTGGTTGGCGCCCAGGCGCTGCGACAGTTCGGCTTTCCGCTGCTCCTGCTCCGCGACTTCGGCCTTCAGCCGCTGCAGCAGCACGTTGTCCTGAACCGCCGCCAGCGGCGCGACCTTGGCACCTTCGGATTGCGCCGCCTCCACCTGTTTGTAGATCGTCTCCTTCTGGATGCGATCCGTCGTGGCCCGCGTGACCGCTTCATTCAGCCGCGCGATCCGCTCCACGGTGACGCTCTGCCGGTCCTCCAGCGAAGTCGCATCTCCCTGTTCCCGATATCGCTGCAGGGCGAGCTCGCTCGCCTCCACCGCCTTGCGCTGGTCGCTGACCATCTGGGTTAGAAACGAGGTCGCATCCTTCGTCGCGCTCGTCCGCAGGCTGGAGGTCTGGCGAATGTAGGCGGTCACGATGGCGTTCGCGGCCCTCTGCGCGACGGTCGGGCTGGGCGATGCGAACGTGACGTCGACCAGCCGGCTGTTCCGGATCGGCGCCACCGTGAGCCCGGCCAGGAAGCGCCGGATCGCGCCCGAGTCAGAGCCCAGCTCACCGATCCCGTCGGACCCGGCGGCCCTGACCGCCGACAACGGATCGGCGGCCGTCGCGGTGGACGCCCCGGCGGCCCCGGCCCGCGGGTCCGCGAACGCGGGATCAGAGATGAGGCCGGACTCCTCCAGGGCCTGCTTCACGAGCGAACGGCTGGTGAGCAGGCGGTATTGCGTCTGGTAGTAGTCCAACGCCCGCCGGTTGGTCTGCATCACATCGTCGAAGGCGATGTTGGGGCTGTCGGAGTCGATGAGCATCTCGGCCGTGGCTTCGTAGACCGGCGTCTCGGACCACGTACGCACGATGGCCAGAACGAAAACGATCGCGAACGTGCCGATGGCGATCCAGCGGCGACGATACAGGACGGCCAGATAGGAACGAAGGATGTCGGGCTCGCCAGATCCCAGGCTCGCGAAGCCGGTGGGCTGGTTTCGCGATGCAGTTGGAGCTGCGGCGAGGGCCGAGCTGGGAGGTGTGCCGGTGCTCGAGTCGATCATCCGCCTGACACCGGTCCAACGCGCTCCGGCCAGGCCGCGACCGGACGCGCGGGCCCGGGCGCGCCGCCCGAGCCGGAGAAGAACAGACCGCCGACCATCATGGCGCTCGGTAGGGGCCCCGACATCGGCCTCACCGCGTGGGGCTGGTGTCGTCTTTGTTCGCGACCACGATCAAAATGCCGGCTGCGGCGACCGCCGCAGTGACGAGCACGATTTTCGTTGTGGTCCCCATCCCGCCTCCGCCGCTAGCGGCAACTGCGGCCGGCGCGAGCTGACTCGAGGTGATCGTCAGATTGACGACGGCTGCGGGGGCGGCCGCCGTCACGGTTCCCACGCCGGTCCCGGCGACCCTGCCGTTGGTGTTCACAACCTGGATTGTGTACGTCCCGACCGGAAGATTGCCGACGGTATAGGCGCCGGTCGAGGTGGTGACGGCGGTGCCGACGACCACGCCTGCGTTGTTGACGATGTTGACGGTCACGCCGGCGGTCGGCCCGTTGGGTCCGCTGACGATGCCGGAAATTTTCCCCGAGCCCTGCGCGCTCACCGATGGTGCCGCGCCGCCCCAGGCCGCCAACGCCAGCAGAACTGCCAGACACAGCCACAGTTTCTTCATCGCATCCCTCTCTTCGAAAACATGCTCGTCGACTCTAAGGCGCGGCGGCCGTGCGACACACTCTCGGATGGCGTTCTCGACAGCGCCGAGGGCGGCTGCATCGGCCACCCGCGCCCACCCCCGCGCCGAGTAATCCGCGGTGCGCCGCAGATATACGCCAACCGTGCCCAGCAGGTAGGCGTTCAGCAAGTCTCCAGTGATCGACAAGGCTAGTCGAGTCGAGGCGTGCCATTCTGTTCCAAATTGAACAGGATGCCCTGCCGCGCCGACTCGAGACAGGCAGCAGATCGCGCCACAGGACCGCGGCATCACGACCGGCGCATCACGCCGCGTCGTGCCGATCCTGTTCGGCGCGCCAGCTCACCAGGATGAACAGCGACCAGACGTCGAACCACGAGACTGCTCCCGGCACCGCGAGGAAGCGATCGAACAGCTGGAACCCGGATCGGGGATCGAGCCCGAGCGCCTCGTAGGTCCTGCTCGTGAGCAGCGTGTCGCCCACCATGGCCTTCAACGGGCCCCGCAGCCAGGCGTCCCACGGAAACGTGAACCCGGTTTTCGGCCGCCGATGCGGTACGCCGGGGACCAGCCGTTCGAGGAGCCGCCTGAGAATCGCTTTCCCGCGCCCGTGCCCGATCTGATCGCCGGCGGCCAGCTGCCAAGCGGCCTTCACCACCTCGAGATCCAGGTAGGGCACGCGCATCTCCACCGCCACCGCCGAACTGAAGATATCGGCGTCACGCAGGAGCTGGTTGCGCATGTAGAACGACAGTTCCAGATAGGCAATCTGGTGGAACGCATCCCACGTCGCGGCCGCGGCCAATCGGTGCCACGTCTCCGGCGGCAGCTGGAAATCGTCGGGCGGGCCGGCGGCGGCCGGCATCGCGGGATGCGACGGTCCCCAGTGGATGGCGCGCTGCAGCAGGTACGCGTCGCGGCACGCCGTGATGCGACGCGCGGACGCCACCTTGCGCCACTGAAGGCGGCGCCGGCGATCGAGCACCGCGAGGGCCGGCGCCATCGCGGCCGCGAACCGGCCGAACCGGGCCAGCAACGGCGCCCGCCGGAACGTGGTGTAGCCGCCGAACAGCTCGTCACCGCCCAGGCCGGAGAGGAGCACCTTGACGCCGGCCTGCGCCGCCGCCGACGACACGACGAACGTGTTGATGCCATCGACCGTCGGCTGATCCATCGCCGCGATGGCGGCCGGAATCCGCTGCGACAGCTCGCGGCCGGACAGCGTCAACACCGTGTGCGTGCCGCGGAGATGCTTCGCGATGGCGGTCGCGAACTGGATATCGGGCGACGTTCCGTCCGCGAACCTCGTCAGCTTGCAAGGCGGCATCCTCAACATCCTGACGACGCGCGATGCGGCCCACACGGCCGTCATCTCGCAAACTCAGCCCGTCGGGGTCCAGGTCCAACTGGATG
>JBDTSX010000072.1:0-12143 GCA_039930925.1 Acidobacteriota bacterium
GCCGTCTCCGGCTCGATCACGGCGCCGTAGGTCAGGAAGGCCCGAACGGCGCCAGGCGACACCCGCGAGTCGACGACGCCGGATCGCCGGAGTCCGCGGAGCTCCGACGCGAACACGAGCCCTTGCGTGGTGCGCGCCAGCAGCAGCGGCTTGATGCCGAGCGGATCCCGGGCGAGCAGCAGCCGCGCGCCGCGGCCGTCCCAATAGGCGAAGGCATACATGCCGTTGAGCCGCGGCAGCGCGTCGGCGCCCCAGGTCACGAGCGCGGCCAGCAACACTTCGGTGTCGCCGGTCGATCGGAACCGGTGACCGAGGCGCTCCAGATCGACGCGCAGCTCGCGATAGTTGTAAATCTCGCCGTTGTAGATGAGGAACGAGCCGGTCTCGTCGTGGCGCATCGGCTGTGCCGCGGCCTCCGACAAATCGAGGATGCTGAGCCGCGCATGCGCCAGTGCCAGGCTGAAACCGGGTCCGGCCGCCACCGCCTGCTGCCCCCCGCCGTCGGGCCCGCGGTGCGCCAGCGCCGCGATCATCCGCGCGGCGATCGCGTGGGTCTGCGCCGCCGGCCACGTGCCGAGCGCGCCGGCAATGCCGCACATCAGTGGTAGACCAGCAGCCGCGCGCACGCGGCCCAGACCTCGTCCGTGCTGATCTCGGTGAGGCACCGGGTCGCATGCCGCGTGCATTCGGTCAGGAAGCAGTTGCGGCACGGCGGCCGGCGGCGAATCACCACGTGATCGTCACCGTAGGGATGCCAGCTGTGCTCCGGGTACTGCGCTCCGAAGACCCCCACGCACCTGGTGCCGACTGCCGCGGCCACGTGCATCGCCCCGGTATCGTTGCCGAGGTAGCAGACGCAGCGCCTGAGCAACTCGGCCATCTCGAGCACCGACAGGCGGCCGGCCGTGTTGAGCCACCGGCCTCGTGGCCAGGCGCTGCCGATCTGCGCGCCCGCCACACGCTCCTGCTCGCCTCCGACGACCACGATGGATGCGTCGTAGGCGTCGATCAGGCGGCGGCCGACCTGCCCGTACCGCTCCACCGGCCAGCGCTTCGCGGGCTGTTTCGATCCGGGGCACAGACCGATCAGCATCCGCCCCTTCTCGAACGCCGGGTCGTCCAGCACCGCATCCACTCGCGCGCGGGCCGCATCGCTGATCGGCAGGTCGAAGACGGGCGGGCGATCCGGCGCGGCGCCGGCTTCGACGGCGAACGCCAGGAGCCGATCCACCTCCAGGGGATAGAGGCGATCGTCGGTGCGCCGCCGGCCGTACCACGTCACCGATGCCGGTGCGCCGCCGACGAACCTCGGAATGCCCGCCAGTGCGAAGAAGGCGCGATCGCGGAGGAGTCGGGCCGGCGAGTTCTGCTCGCTGCTGAGATGCAGCACCATGTCGGCGCCGAACTGCCGGACGCGCCGGCACAGGGCGCCGACGGCGCCCGGCTTTCGCATTCCGCCCGGCGCGTACGTGATCAGCTCGTCGAACCATCCGAATTCCCGGAGCACCTGGTCGGCCCAGATGCCGGTGTCCATGCGGATCGACATCAACGCGAGTGCCGCCTGCGGATAGGTCCGCCGGATCGCCTGAATCGTCGGCACCGCGACGATCGTGTCGCCGAGCGCGCCCGGCCGGTAGATCAGGATTTTCTTCACGGCGTGTTCGCGAGCGCCGCCGCGACGACGCGCGTGATGCCGTCCTGGAACGCCATCCGCGGCACCCAACCCAGCGCGGCTCGTGCGAGGCTCGAATCGGAGACGAGCACCGGACGCTCGACCGGACGCACTTTCGCCGGATCGGTGCGGATCGACAACGGGAATCCGCAGGCGGCCTCGACCCCAGCGACGAGATCCTGAACGGAACGCCCCTCGCCGGTGCCGATGTTGAAGATGCGATCCGGACCGTCGTGACCCGACAACGCGATCAGCGCCTGCACGACGTCGTCCACATACACGTAGTCGCGCACGGCGTCCAGCCGCCCGAGCGCGAGCACGCCGCCGCGCGACAGGCGGTTCACGATGTCCGGCAAGACGTGCGGAACCCGGTCGCCGGGACCGAAGATGTTGAACAGACGCGCGATCCGATAGTCAACGCCCTGATCGCCCGCGCGCTCGACCAGGCGCTCGCCCGTCGCCTTGCTCAACCCGTAGAGCGACGGCGGGCCGAGCGCGGACCCTTCGTGATGCGGCTCGATTGACGGCGTGTACACGTCTCCGGTGGACGCAAACACCATCCGGCATCCGGGCTGTGACTGGACCGCGTTCAGCACCGCCTGCGTGCCGATGACGTTGGTCTGGAGCGTCCGCAGCGGATCGCGCTCGCACTGGGGGATGAAGTGAATCGCGGCCAGATGAAAGACCACCGACGGTTGCGCCGCCGCCACGGCCGCCGCCACGCTCGGGGCCGCCGCCACGTCGGCCTCGACGACATGGCAGGCCGTGCCGTCGCCGATCGCCGCGAGATCTGCGGGCCGTCCGGTGCTGAAATCGTCGACCGCCCAGACCTGCCACCCTCGGACGACGAGGGCTTCGACCAGGCGACGGCCGACGAAGCCGGCGCCGCCGGTCACCAGCGCCCGGGTGGCCGTCATCGAGCGGGGATCCCGTTCATGTCGTATTGATCGGCCACGCCTTCGCCAGTCTGACGGAGCCGGCAGGGAGTGTCAACGAATCCTGGTGTTCGAATCGCCCTGTTGCCTTGACGATTCCGTTCGCCGCACCCTCGACGTCTACCGCGATGACCGCTACAATCCGTTCCCTGATCAAGATCGTGAACGCGCCCGCGCCGGCACCGGTCCATTCCCGGATCGAGATCATCGAAGGGCTGCGCGGACTGGCGGCGTTCGCCGTCGCGTGGTTTCACTTCACGAACGCGAACGCGGCTTTTCCGACCCTTGGCTGGCTGCGTGCGTCAGGGACCTACGGCTGGCTGGGGGTCGAGAGCTTCTTCGTCATCTCGGGGTTCATCATTCCGTACGCGATGCGCAGAACCGGCTATCGCGTCGCCGCCTGGCCGACGTTCCTGGCCAAGAGGCTGCTGCGCCTCGAGCCGTCGTACCTCGTGTCGATCCTGCTGACGCTGGCGCTCTGGTGGGTATCGTCGCGGTCGCCGGGCTTCACGCGCGAACCACCCGGCGCGGCTCAGGTCCTGCTGCATATCGCGTATCTCCCGGCGCTCTTCGGGTACCCGTGGCTCGACGCCGCGTACTGGACGCTGGCGATCGAGTTCCAGTACTACCTCCTCAGCGCCGTCGCGTTCTCCTGGATCGCGCATGCGTCGGCACGCGTGCGGCTCGCCGGTTTTTCCGCGGCGTGCCTGCTGCCCTTCGTGGTGACGTCCGACAACCTCGTTTTTCGCTATCTGAGTCTGTTCGCCCTCGGCATTGCGACATTCTGGAAACACTCCGGCTGGCTGAGCGGCGGCGGATACCTGGCCCTTCTCGCCGCCGCCGCGGCCGTGACCTCGGCGACGCTCGGACCCGCGATTGCTGCCGTGGGAACAGGCACGGCGCTGCTCATGGCGTACGGCAACCGCTTCCGCTGGCGCCCGCTGGCGTGGATGGGAACGTTGTCGTACTCGCTGTACTTGATCCATGGCCCCGTGGGTGAGCGTGTCGTCAACCTCGGCGCGCGCTACGCTCATGCACCCGTGGCGCAAGTGGCGGTCATGGTCGCCGCGGTCGTTGTGTCGGTGGGCGCCGCCTACGCGCTTTACCGGCTCGTCGAGCTTCCCGCTCTCCGCGCCGCCGCTTCCTTGCGCTACAAGCGCGGCCATCAATCCCCGGTCCGCGACTGAGGGTCAAAGGTCCGTATCAGTCCCCTGTGATGAGCCGGAACACCGGCGCGAACTGCGCTTCGTAGTTCCACTCCGACAACACGCGCTGCCGTCCGTTCTCCCCCATCTCTCGCGCCCGAGCGGGATGCTGCAGGTACCACCGCAGCGCATCGGCCAGGCTTTCGGCATCCTCCGGATCGCAGCCTCGCGCGTAGCCCGGTTCCACGAACATCTCCCGCCAGTCCGGGCGGTCGCTGACCAGGATCGGCAGGCCGCAGGCCAGATACTCGAACGCCTTGTTCGAGGCGCCGGCCATGGAACGCATGTTCACGTCGTCGGTCTCGAGCGGCATCAGCGCCAGCCCGACCTCGCAGGTATCACTGAGGGCGAGCAGGTCCGCATGGCGGCTGATCGTGCCCAGGAACTCGACCCGGGCGCCGAGGTTGAGGCGATTTGCCTCTTGCTCGAGCCGAGCGACGTAGCCTTTGCTGTCGACCGTGTCGTAGCCAATCAGCCGGAGCGTGACGTGCTCAGGGAGCTTGGTCATCGCGTGCAAAACGGCCAGCGGAAGCCGCGCCGGCACGATCGAGCCGTGATAGAGAACCCTGACGTCCTCTCGAGCGGTTTCTCCCCTGGACTGCCGGACTTCCGCGAGGCTCGGACAATTCCACACGCGCGCACATTTCTCCCGGGGTACGGCGTTCTGGCGGATGAAGTGCTCGACCCGTCCATCGCTTGGCAGGACGTTCAGATCCGCCGTGCGCGACAGATAGCGGCATGACGCGAGGCACAGGCGCATGAACGCTGTCGCGCGTCCGGGATCGTAAGCATCGTGCTCGTGATAAACGACCCGTTTCCGGAACACCGCCTTCAGGAGGAGCGCGACCGGCGCCGACATGACATCCGAGGCATAGATCCAGCGGGGCCGATACAGCACGGCCCGCCAGGATGCCCACACGCAGAACCAGAGATAGTGGCGCTTCAGCCGCCATCCGCCGCGGCTGGTGCCGAGCAGGACGGCCCTGGTGCGCGGCTGTTCGGCCAGTTCCAGCGATTCCACGCCGGCGGTGTGGGCACCGAGAAAGAGGATGTCCCATCCGGCGTTCGCCAGTTGCGCGGCGCTCCGCTGCAGCGGCGGGAAGGCTGCCGGGTTGCCGTACTGGAGATACAGGATTCGGTGACGCGTCACGGTGCTGAGAGGTTTACCGCCGGGCGGCCGGGAGCTCGGAGAAGATGCGCGCGAACCTGGCCGCGTTGCCGCTGAAATCGCCGGCGGCCCTGGCGGCGGCCGCATCGGGCAGGAACCGGGCAGGCACGTCGCCGCTGACGAGTCCCCGCAGCAGGGCGGTCAGCGCGTCGCGGAGCGCCGCCGGCGCCAGCAATGGCACGGTGCTGCCTGGATACAACCGGGTGTTGAACTCCGCGTTCGACGTGAACAGCCCGGGCTTGTCCAGCGCGGCGGCGAGGAACGTGATCCGTCCCAGCACGCTCGACGACGTGAGATTGACGACCGCGCCGCAACTCCCGAGGAATCGCACGAACGGGGCGAAGAGGCGCTGCTCCTCGATGGTTACGCGGAGACCCTCGCCAAAGCCCGATGCCGTGAATGCCTCGCGATCCTGATCGGTATACATGAAGGAGTGGAATGAGAACCGCTCCTGTTCCCCGGGCGACAGTGAGGTCAGGGCGTCCACGAGCGCGGCTTTGAGGATGAACGGATAGTTTTCGGCCCGGCCGCTGAAGCGGAGCGGGATGTTCAGGACGATGCGAATCGTGTCGGCGGCGCTTCGCGGCGGCCCGGCAACCCGGCGCACGGCGTCGTAGTCGAATGGCCACGGGATCACCTGCGATCGGGCCTGGCCGATGAGCCCATCGTAGAACGACGCGATGGTATCGGAGTAGGCGAGCACGAAGCGGGCGTTGCGCAGGATGCGGCGCACCAGCGCGAGCTTGTGGCCGGTGAGCCTGGAACAGAGGATCTCGGGCGGCCCGGGAACCACGGCCACGGCCGGCGATGGCGCCGCGACCAGGGAGTCGAGGTATTCGAGCTGGACGTCGCTGCCGTTCAGCTCTGAGAAGATCAGATCGAGCGACCCGTCGGAGAGCGGCTGTCCGGTGCGGACGAACCGGCAGCCATCTCCCAGGAACCGCGGCAGCGCGTAAACGTCGGGGCTGAACGCGCCGGTCAGCCACTGGACCCCCTGCTTGGCCGTCAGCAGGTGGTGATGCCAGAAGCTGTCTGTCGCGGTCACGAAACCGATGCGCAGGCCGCTCATCGCCGGCCGTTCAAGCCGAGCTCGGCCATCATGCTCGCCGCCCTGTGCTCGTAGGAATGTCCGGCGGCGATGGCCGCCGCGTGGCGCCGGAGACGCGCGGTCAACGCCGGGTCGCCGCACATCCGGCGCAGAAGCTCGTCCAACTCCTCCGGCTGGTGGTAATACATCGCCGCCTCGCCCGGGGGAAAGATCGCCGCCTGCTCGGCGGTGTAGCCGGCGAGCATCACGCCGCCGCTGCCGGGGATCTCGAACGTCCGCATGTTGTGTCCGGGCATGTTCAGGTCGTCCACCACGTTCAATGACACATCCGCCGATCTGTAGAGCGCGGCGCACGTGTCGCCAAACGCCGGTTCCCGATGGACGGTGTGCCGCCCGCCGAAGCGGCCGGCCGCCCGCGACCAGCGGTTCCCCCACAGCCCGACCGCGTGCCCGCGGATCGCCGCGAGATGCGCCTCTCGCTTGTCACTGTGCTGGCCGACGAAAACGACGCGGTGGTCTTCTTCGCACTCGCGGCGCGGCGACGGTCCGGGGCCCCCGGCGCGCGATCCGTGTGCGTTGGGCGGTGGCGGTCCCGGCGCGTCCGGCCGGAACACCTCGTCGTCAACGCCAAAGGGCAGATAGCCGGCCGATACGCCATCCGACTGCAGACGTGCCACAAGGGCTGGTTCCCAGGTCCAGACGCGCGTGTACTCCTTCAGCACCTCGATCAGATCGCGGCGCTGCGCCGACGTCTTGCGCGGGTTCAGCGGAACGCCGCAATACGGATGATCGGGAAAGTAGTTGAAGAACGGCACGCCGAGCTCCCGCCTGATGGTCCGGACTGTCTCCGCATCCAGATAGGAGCCTTTGACCGCCATCACGGCGTGCGGCTTGACGGTGCGGGCGGCGGCAATCGTGGCGCGATGCATCCTGGCCCACAGCACCGGCCGGAAGATGCGCCGGAAGTAGGGACTGTGCGCGCAGGCGGCCGACTCGAAATACGCGCGGTCGGAGTCGAAGCGATGGACCTCGAACCCGCGGCGCTCGAAGGCGCGGGCGTAGCTGTCGGGCAGCTGGCCGGGTCCGAACCCGCCGATCACGAGGAGACGCGTGCCCACGCCGCTCAGTCCTCCCTGCGGTAGGCCATCGTCATGTGCGGAAAAGCGTGTATTGCACCGCCGGTCATCGTCATCACGGCACGCGCCACCGACCAGCGCGCGATCTGCGACACACCGGGCTTGCGGCCGAGCGATTCGACCCCGCGCAGCAATCCCGGCAGCCGCTCCGCCGGCGTAAAGCCCATGGCCGTCATCAGCCGGTCGAGCGTGCCGGGCACGAAATGGTTGATGTGCTCGCCGATGTCGAGCGACGGCCAGCGGCGCTGCAACACGGCGCGGCGCACGAGCACATAGTTGTTGGGCACGTCGATGATCACGCGGCCCCCGGGCCGGAGCATCTGCCTGATGCACGCGAGGAGCGGGCGCGGCTCGTTGACGTGCTCGAGCGTGTTCAGCGCGGTCACGACGTCGGCCCAGGCCGGCCATGCCGCCGCCGCGCGCGCGGGCGCCTCGACCGGACAGCCGACGTTCCGTTCGGTGTCGTGCTGTTCGCGCGGATCGATGCTGACGCCGCGCACCTTGAATCGCGGCGGCGCACCGACGTTGTAGCCGTCGTCGGCGACCTGCGCCGCGAGAAGGAACAGGCCTCCGGCACAGCCGACATCGACCAGGTGCACGTCTCCGCGCGGACACCACTCGCGAATCTGCATCAGGACGCGATCGTAGAGCCGGCACGACTTGATCTGATTCGCGAGACCGTAGTGCGCCGGATTCAAGTGCGAGGTCGTATCCTGGCGCTCCTCGGCGAGGCGCTGGTAAAAGAGAGTCTTGGCCTCGACGCTGCGGACGCGATGGGTATAGATCATCCCGCATGCGCGGCAGCGGACCAGGGAAAAGACGCCTTCGACCGACTGCGGGTCACGGTCCGGGCTCTCGCACACCGGACAGACCCGCTCCACCAGCGCCTCGGCGGCATCAACGGAGCTGTGGTGGACGTCCATGGTTGGTGATCTTTGAGTCACGCTGATTTTACCGGCATCCGCCTGACCGGAGGGGGGACACTCAATCGGGACAGTCAAGGTTGAGTGTCCCCCTTGACTGTCCCGATTGAGTGTCCCCCTCGCTCTTTCCCGAGCGCGTCGCGGTAGACCTGCAGTGTGGCGTCCGCGGTCTGGCGCCACGAAAAGCCTGCGGCGCGCGCGAGCCCCATCCTCCGCAACTCCAAGCGTCGCGCGTCGTCGGCCACGAGCGCAGACATCCGCGCGGCCAGCGCGGCCACGTCGCTGGCGTCCACGAGCTCCGCCGCGCCGCCGGCAATCTCCGGGATTGCCTGGCGGTCGGACGCCAGCAGCGGAGTGCCCGAGGCCATCGCTTCGACGGTCTGAAAGCTGAACGACTCCCACAGCGAGGGATTGACGAACAGATCGGCGCGGCGGTAGAACGCCGGCAGTTCGGCCGCCGGGACTTCCAGACAGCGAAGCCGCGCATAACACGCGAGTGCTCGCCAAGCGGCCTCGAGCGCGCGATAGTCGCCGTTCCGGCTCGCGACAATCACCAGCTCGTGGCCTGGCAGCCGCGCCCTGTCGAACGCCCGCACCAGCGTATCCACATTCTTGCGTCGATCGTAGCCGCCAACGTACAGCGCGTACGGCTCACGAACCCCTCGACGCGCCACCACCGCCCCGTCGTCAGGTGCGGCTTCCGGGCGGAATTCCTCGGACGCGGCCAGATGGATACGGTGGATCCGCCGGGCCGGCGCGACGCCGAGCGCAATCAAATCGCGCCGGGCGCTGTCCGACACGGTGAGCACCGCGTCGGCGCGGAAACGATTGGCCATCTCGTTCTTCCAATACCACGCGCGCTGTTTCAGGGTCCGGAACAGCGCGCGCCAGTGCGTTCGCTCGTAGGAGTCGTGGACCGTGACGACGAACGGACAGGGCTTGCGGAACGGGAGGCCGCGGTCCGCCGGCGCATGGAACAGATCGATGCGCTCCCGGCGCAGGCTCTCCGGCAGGAGCCTGTCCTGCCACACGGTTTCGCGACCCGAGAAGAGCACCACGCGCGCCCGGATGTTCCGCAGGTGGCCGGCGTCCGGCGCGTTCATGGCGAACAGGACGAGCTCGAGATCCGGCGATCGGGAGAGCGCTCTGAGGAGACACGTGGCGTAGCGGCTCAACCCGCGCGTTTGCGGCTCCTCCAGGCAGCGCGCGTTGAACCCGATCCTGAGTGGCTTCACGGCGGCTATTGGCGCTTGCCGATTAACGTCAGGGCGTGCCCCCAATACGGATCGAACGGCGTGCGACGCTCGAAGTGAAAACCCGTGTAGCGGTAGATGCGTTGCCCGATGGGACTGAACACGAACTGATCCCAGTCCCGCAGGAACGAGCTGCCATGTATGAACGAGTCCTGCAATTGGAGCGCCTCGGCGATGCGGTGCAGTTCTGATCGGGTATACGGGATCTCCAGGCCCCACGGCCAGGTCCCACGCCATTCCTGCCACCACTTGTGCATGCGATAAGGCAGGCACTGCGCATTGGGGACGCTGATCGCGACCATGCCGCCCGGCCGCACGACGTCCGTGTGCGCTTTGCAGGCAAGAATCCGGTCGTGTCCCGCAAAGTGCTCGACCGTCCCGTACGACACGGCGGCGTCGTAGCGGCCGACCAATGCGGCATCAAGGTTCAGGAAATTGCCGGTGCACAGGTCCGGCTTCAATCCGGCCACGGAAAACTTGAAGCGCGCAAGCTCCAGGGCCTGCTCGTCCGCATCGAACAGCGTGGTGTGCGCACCTTCCAGAGCGAGCAGCAGGGAAATGTCGCCGGTGCCGGCGCCCATTTCGATGGTGCGCACGCCCTTGAAACCGCCGAAGTGTCCGGCAAACGCCCGCCGGATGGCCTGCCATCGCAGCGTGCGTTGCTCGCGCTCGATGGTCTTGCGAACACTTTCAGCGGTCAGGTGCGTCGTGCTCCAGACCGCGCGCCAGACTTCCGGCTGCGACCGCGAGAAGGCCGGCTCCGTCACGCGGCACCGAACGGGGACAGGACGCGCCCGGCGAGCGTGCGCAATTCCGCCCGCGACAGAGCGCGCAGCACGCCGTACACCGCCAGCCCGGCCATCAAACAGAACAACGTGACGACGGTCATGACGCGTCCCTCGATCGCGCGCCGCAGCACCATCGACGCCATGACGCCAAGCAGCCCCATTTCGGCGACGGGAAGAGCCACGCGCCGGAACATGAAACTCAGGGGATACCGCGAAATCCGATACCAGACCACCATCTGTCCGATCCCGACGGTGACGAAATAGCCGGCCACTCCCAGCGCGACCGCCGCGTCCGGACGCTGCCAGGCCCACATCGTCGTCGCCACGATCGCCAGGCCAGCGACGGCCGCTCCCGCCGAGAGCGCAAATATGAGCTGCGGTTTGTTCCAGCCCTCGATGCAGCCGCCGTCGAACGACCCGACCGAGACGGCCCAGAATCCCACCGTCAAGGCCCGCAGGAAAAATGTCCCGCGCGTCGCCATTTCCGGTCCGACCCAGGCCCCGAGGAACCGGTCACCCCAGACCAGCACGGCAATGGCCAGCGCCGCGGTCGCGACGTGGATCAGCCGCGACGCTGCCAGATACTGCCGCATGAACGACTCGCGGTCGAGCCTGCCGACGACCGCAATCGGGTAGATGGCCGTCACCGCCGGACCTGCGAGGACGTTCACCCGCTGCGCGAAATTGAACGGCACCGAGTAGAACGCGAGCACGGCGGGACCTCCCCAGCGTGCGATCACGATCTTGTCCGCCTGCAGCACGAACATCTGGATCAGGCGCGACGCATAGTTCCAGATCGAGAATCCCAGCATCGCGCGCAACTGCCGCCAGAGCCCCTGCCCATAGTCGGCGGCGCGCAACAGCGTGTAACACGCCGCCACTCCTGCCACGACGCCGCAGGCGACACCGACCAACTGGGCGACGGCGGCGGCGACGATACCGAGTCCCATCGACGCGGCAACGGCGGCGCCGATCGCGGAGATGGTGGTCGAGGCCGTGGCAATCAGAGTCGCCGCAGAGAACCGCCGCAACCCGCGAAGCGTGCTCACGAAGACACCGAGCTGGCTCGAGGCCACGAACGACACCGCTGTCAACCTGAGCACGGCACTCGCGATTCCAACTTCATTCGACGGCAAGTGCAGCACCACGACACTGATTGGCGAGGCGGCGATGATCACGACGGCGGCGAACACGATGCCCAACGAGAGCTGATAGATCGCGGATGCGGCCATCGCCGTCCCGGCGGGCGTTCGCGAGGTCGTGGCGTCCGCTTCAGCGACGAATTTCGCGGTCGTCCACCCCAGCCCGAGATCCAGATAGGAGCCCAGGGCCGCCACCGAGAAGGCCACGCTGTAGATGCCATACGAGGTCAGGCCAAGACCGTGGACCATGACCGGCACCGTCACCAGCGCGACCGCGGTGCTCCACACGCTGGCAGCCAGGGAAAGACCACCGGACGCCAGCAATGATTGCCGGCCGCCGAAACCGGCCGAGCCGCCCTTCAGCGCAGCCGATGTATCGGTCCGCGTTCGTGACGCCCTTTCCGGTCGCTCGCCGGTCCTCACAAGAACGCGCGAACCGTCATGGCCGCGCCGTGGCCACAATCAACGGGCGGCTGTTGGCGACCAGCGCCTGCGAATAGTGCAGCACGCGGTTGACGAGCTTGCCGCGCCACGACAGCGCATGGCCGGCCGGCAGCGGCGGCGAGACGGTGTCGACCGAGAGGCGGGTGAATCTCGCCTGCCCGAGCAGGGCCGCAATCTCCCCGGCGGTGAATTCCCGCGTGTGCCGCATCGGATTACGCACACCCGCGCCGGCGTAAAACGGGTACTCGTGGTCGTCGAGGGCCGGGTAGACCGATCGGCCCCTCGACAGCGCCCATCGATGCGCCAGCGATGCGTGGTTGGGCGTCGTCAGGAGCAGCAGCCCTTCGTCGCGCACGACCCGGCGGGCTTCGGCGAGCATGTGGCGCACGTCGCCGGCCAGATGTTCGATGAGCTCGCAGCAGAGGACGA
>JBDTSX010000073.1:0-11977 GCA_039930925.1 Acidobacteriota bacterium
CGGCTGCTGCCGCTGCTCGACGCCGAGAGCCAGGCCATCGACGTGGTCATGTTCCGGATCACTGACCCCCGGCCCGCGGATGGCCTGATTCGCGCCGCCCAGCGCGGCGTGCCGGTGCGGCTGTACGCCGAGCCGCTCGAGTATCGCAACCCGGCTCGCGCCGAGGATTCCTACAATATCGACCGGATGTTCATTGGCGGTGTGCAGATCAAGATGCGCGCGCACGCCGGGCAGAACCACCAGAAGACGGTCCGCCTGGTCGGCCAGCACACGACCATCTTCGGCACCTCGAACTGGTCCACGGCATCGGACGACAATCAGCTCGAAGTGAACTACTTCACGACCAAGGACTGGTTCTACCAGTTCTTCGCCGACCAGTTCGAGTGGAAGTGGAACAACCAGCCCCCCGACGGCTCCGGCATCGTCCAAACCACCGAGTTCGTGCCGCTACCGCCGGACGCGCCGGTTTACCGCGCGCCGGCGAACGTGGCCACCGGCGTGGACCCGACCAGTCTGACCCTTCAATGGAACGGCGGGAGCTGGGCGCGCAAGTACGACGTGTACCTGGGCGTGGGATCGAATCCGCCGCTGTACCTGGCCAACCTCGCGCTTGGTCCGAGCTCGAGCGCCAGCGACAACAAGTCGATCACCATTACCGGGCTGCTCCCCGGTACCAGCTATTCGTGGAAAATCGTATCGAAGACAGCGGCCGACATCGCCGCCAGCGGACCGTTGTTTTCGTTCACGACGTCTGGCACGCCCCCGGTGGATCCGCCGACCGACCCGGGCGATACGACGCCTCCCTCTGTTGTCATGGCGTCGCCGGCGAACAACGCCACCGTGACCGGGACGGTTCAGCTCTCCGCGAGTGCCGTCGACAACGTCGCGGTCGCGGGCGTGCAGTTCAAGGTGGACGGCGTCAACGTGGGCGCCGAGGACCGCAGCGGTCCGTTCACGAGTGCCTGGGACTCGACGACGGTCGCGAACGGGACGCACACGATCACGGCGCTAGCGCGCGACAACGCCGGGAACGCGGCAACCTCCGCGGCGATCATCGTAACCGTCGTCAACTCGGGAACGCCGCCGGTCGACACGACCGCGCCGACCGTCTCGGTGACGGCCCCCACGACCGGCGCAACCGTGACCGGTACCGCGACGGTGACGGCCTCGGCATTCGACAACGTCGGCGTCTCCGGCGTGCAGTTCAAGCTGGACGGCGCCAACCTCGGCGCGGAAGACACGACGGCGCCGCACTCAGTGTCCTGGAATAGCGTCTCCTCGACGAACGGCGCCCACACGCTGTCCGCCATCGCGCGCGACGCCGCCGGCAACGCGACAACCTCGGCCGACGTCACCGTGACGGTCTCGAACGTGACGACGCCCCCGGCTGATACGACCAAGCCGGTGGTCTCGGTGAGTGCGCCCGCCAGTGCTGCGACCGTGACCGGGCTGACGACCGTGTCGGCCGCTGCGTCGGACAACGTTGGCGTCACCGGTGTGCAGTTCAAGCTGGACGGAATCAATCTCGGGGCCGAGGACACCACCGGGCCGTACTCGCTGACCTGGGATACGACCACGGCAACCAACGGCTCGCACGCGCTGACCGCGCTGGCGCGGGACGCGGCCGGCAACACCACCCTCTCGTCCCCCGTCATCGTGACGGTCTCGAATACGACGGCCCCACCGGCACCCAGCACGATCGTGCTGCATGTGGCCAATGTTCCAGCAGGCAACCTGTTCGGCAACTGGATCAGGTCGAACGACAATACGGCCGCCGACGGGATCGCGCTGTGGAACATCGACAACGGGATCGCCAAAATCGCTCCCGCGCCGGTCGCGCCACAGCACTACGTCGACATCACCTTCAACGCGCAGGCGAATACCGCGTATCACCTGTGGATTCGGATGCGCGCGCAGAACGACTATTTCGGCAACGACTCGATCCACGTGCAGTTCTCCGACTCGGTCAATGCGGCGAACGCGCCGATCTACCGCATCGGTTCCAGCGGCACCGACAATTCCGCGCAGGTCGTGCTCCAGGAGCGTGATGGCGGATTGATCTCGGGCTGGGGCTGGGCCGATCAGGGGTGGAACGGGAACGGTCCTGAGATCTACTTCGCGTCGTCCGGCCAGCACACGCTGCGCATCGGTCAGCGCGAGGACGGCACCATCATCGACCAGATCGTGCTCTCGTCCGATGTGTACCTGACGACACCGCCGGGCGCGCAGAATCACGACAACACGATCCTTCCGGCCACCGCCACGCCCCCGCCGGGTCCGGGCGACACGACGGCGCCGACCGTCGCCATCTCCGCGCCGACGAGCGGATCGACGGTCTGGGCAACGGTCACCGTTTCGGCCACGAGCGCGGACGACACCGGTGTGGTTGGCGTCCAGTTCAAGCTCGACGGGGCGAGTCTTGGCGCCGAGGATACGACGGCGCCGTACTCGGTCTCGTGGAATGCCAACGCCGCCGGCGATGGGCCGCACACTCTGACGGCGCAGGCGAGGGATGCTGCAGGCAACACCGCCCTGTCGTCAGACGTGACCGTCACGGTGGTCCCGCCGCCGGATGCCACAGCGCCAACCGTCTCGGTCACCGCACCGTCGGGCGGCACAACGGTGTCAGGCACCAAGACGGTGACCGCGACAGCGGCGGATAACGTCGGGGTCGCCGGCGTGCAGTTCAAGCTGGACGGGGCAGACCTTGGAGCCGAGGACACCACTGCGCCGTACTCGGTCTCCTGGAATACCGCCGCCACGCCGAACGGCACGCACACGTTGTCCGCTGAGGCGAGAGACGCCGCCGGCAACACGAAACTGTCGGCCAGTGTGACCGTGACGGTCTCGAACACCGTGACGCCCCCGCCGGACACGACCGCGCCAAGCGTCGCCCTGACCGCCCCGGCCGCCAGTTCGACGGTGTCGGGCGCCCAGACGGTGACCGCCACGGCGTCAGACAATATCGGGGTCGCCGGCGTGCAGTTCAAGCTGGATGGGGTCAACCTCGGAGCCGAGGACACCAGCGCGCCGTACTCGGTCTCCTGGAATACCGCGACCGCCTCGAACGGCGCGCACACACTGACCGCCGAGGCGAGGGACGCCGCGGGCAACACCACGCTGTCCGCGACGGTCACGGTCACGGTGTCCAACAGCACGACCACGCCGCCGGCCACGATCGTGCTGCGGGCATCGGACATACTGCCGCAGAACATCTTCGGCAACTGGGTGAAGATTACCGACAACACGGCCGCCGACGGCGTTGCCATCTGGAACCCGGACAACGGGATCGGCAAGATCGTTCCCGCCCCCGTCGCGCCGCAGCACTACGTCGAGATCACGTTCACCGCGCAGGCGAACACCCCTTACCACCTGTGGGTCCGGATGCGCGCGCAGAACGACTACTTCGGGAACGACTCGATTCACGTGCAGTTCTCGGATTCAGTGGACGCGGCCAATGCGCCAATCTACCGGATCGGTTCGACCGGAACTGAGAATTCCGCGCAGGTCGTCCTGCAGGAAGTCGATGCTGGCCTCATCTCTGGCTGGGGCTGGGCGGATCAGGGCTGGAACGGCCTTGGGCCGAACCTCTACTTCGCCACCTCCGGTCCGCACACGGTGCGAATCCAGCAGCGCGAAGACGGCACGATCATCGATCAGATCGTGCTCTCGTCCGGCCCGTACCTGACCGCCCCGCCGGGACCGCAGAACCACGACAACACGATCGTGCCCCGCTAGAGGCGGCTCCGGTCGGTTGGGCAGAGGACGCCCACGACGTCTGCTCGACGTCGTGGGCTTTTCTACGTACGCGGATGGTTGGACGCGATCGGTCGGACGACCGGGTAGGGGAGCCGCCCCCGCGGCCCACGGCCGCGGAGGCGTCTGAGGCACGCGAACTACCGCACTTCGAACGTCGTGAGCACCGGCCGGTGATCCGATGGCATGTTGCCGGACGAATCACGTGTGTCGTAAACCTGCGAGGATTTGACGACCAGGTTCGACGACGCCTTCGAGAAGAAAATGTAGTCGATCCGCCCGTTCTTCGTTTCCCCGTTGTTGCCTGCGAAGGACGTGGCGGTGCCGTTGGCTGCAGCGACGGTCCAGGAATCGTAGTAGAGCGTGTTCAGGAACTGGATCGACGACTGATCCGGCCACGCGTTCATATCGCCGGTAAGGATCCGGTTCTGCGGCTGCGCCGCCGCCCACCCGGCGACCTCAGTGGCCTGGGCCAGGCGCAGCGGCAGGTCGTAGGGATCAAGATGCGTCACCATCAGTGTGATGTTGCGGCCGTTCACCGTGATCGAGGCTTCCGCGACGCTGCGGTCGTAGTTGCGGAGCAGCTCGTAGCGGTCGGCCCAGTTGATCGGGTAGGTGGACAGGATCAGGTTGCCCTTGCCGTTGCTGTTCCATTGCCCGAACTCCTGCGCGAACACGTAGTACCACGTCTTGCCGGTCTTCTGCTGCAGCAGATTCCTGAAGACTTCGGGCTGGTCGATATTGCCCCAGTAGTCCAATTTTTCGATCTCGTTCAGCGTGACCACATCGGGGCGCATGTACGCGATCCACGACGCGATCTTCTCGGCGCCGTTGACACTGTCCCTCGCGAAGCCGCCGTGGTTCGTGTTCCACTGGAGCAGGCGGAGCGTCGTGCCGGTCGGCACCACCGGGTTGACGGGAGTGCCGCCGGAAGCCGAGAGAATGGTCGCATCGTTCTTGGTGCTGCCGGGCGCCCTGCTCGCGTAGGTCGCCGCAGAAAGAACGATTTGATCGATCGAGATACCGTCTTCGCGGGCCTGGACGCGTATCGTCTGCGCCGTGCCGTCGAAGTAGATCAGGTCGCCGAGAACGCCGTAGCCGTACCCGTTATCCTGCCATCCCCAGCCGCTCTCGCCGGCCCCTGACCCTTCCTCGAGGCTGTAGACCGTCGCCGCCGAGGTGCCGATCCGGAACGCCGCGGCCCCGCCGGCGGTCCGGCTCCCGCTGAACTGCACGAACACGGAGTCGTTGGTCCAGGAATCGTTCTGCGCCTTGCTGCGAATCCACAGCCGATACGCCTTGCCGGCATCCGGGGTGAACTTCAGTTCGAAGTAGGTGGCCGGTGAAGCCAGCGGGGTGCCGACTTTGGCCACGCCCGCGTCAGGATTCGCCAGCCGGGCTCCCCCGGCCGCGGTGGCATCGTTCACCAGCGCCCAGGCGCCGGACACCACGGTGGCGTTTTTCGCGTAAAGGACGATGTCGTCGGCAGCATCGGCATGGACGGCCGCGGCAGTCAGAACGAGGGCGCCAAGCGCCATTGCGCGAATGAATTTGAAATTTGTCATGGTCTTCGCGAGTTGATTTCTTGAGTGGAGTGGGGTTATTGGGCAGTCGATCGGACGCTACTGGTCGCCGACTGTCGACGATTCGACGGCAGTGACAGGGGCGGCGGCGTTCGGATACGCCGCGGCGTGCACGCATGTGTTCGATGAACCGTGATCATCGGTCTCCTCCGGGCCTGAAGGGCCGGTTGGGGTGTTGGTGGTGACGGGCACATCGTGCCCGCAGGAGAGGAGAGGGCAATCTGCCGACCAATTCGGGAAAGGGCCGCAATCGTTGGCTGAAGTGGCCGAGCGTTCGGATTCCGGACTCAGCCGCAACTTGGTGCGTAACTCAACCGTTTGAAAAAGTTACCCACCAGAACGTTTATTTCAGTGAAATGCACTGCCGGACCTAACTGTTCAGTAGCAGATCAAGACAGTCGGTCGTCTTCTGCTTACGCGTGTCAAGGCCGCACGCACACCTGCTGTATCAGGATCCGACGGAGCGTTCGCGTTGGTGCTGCGGCCGAGGTTTGCGATCCGCTTTTCACGCGCTTAACGCGTTTGAGGAGTACCGGTCTTTTTCTGAGGCGGGGTTGCCACGCCGGAAATCCCGGGCGTTCCACGGCAACGAAGGGAGACACCATCATGGCATTCACGCGCGTACCCGGTTTCCTGCCCAGCCAGTCCGGGTTCCACTTCGACAATTCCTGGCCGTTGGGCACCGTCTATCCGGTGGTCACGCTGCCGATTGTCGGGTCCATCGCTGGCGGCGACGCCGGCAATGGTCTCTGCGGCGGCTTCGTCATGGCGGCGCTGGACTTGTTCCGCCACAATCCCAGGCTGCTTCCCCCGGCCAACACCAACGACGACCGGCCCGCCAACGGCTCCGCGATCTTCAGTTACATCACCGATCGCCTGATCGACAGTTGGGGTGACCCCGCTCTCGGACTCCAGGCGAACGTCGGTCGGGTGATCGAATGGATACAAACGTCGGACGCGCCCGGATTGGGTCAGCGCGTGATCGCGGAAGAGTGGCCGAAAATCAAGATGGACATCGATCGAGGGGAGCCGTCACCGCTCAGCCTGGTTGGCGGCCCCGCACGCGGCATCCTGGACGTCGACGGCATCGTCCAGTCGCTGCACCACTGCCACCAGGTGCTGGCCTACGCCTATGAAGTCGATGCCGCCAACCGGCTGACGCTGCTGGTCTACGACTGCAATGACCCGTTCAACGACCAGTCGGCCATCTCGTTGAGCCTCAACGATCTTGGACCGGCGACCGCGATGGCGGCGCCGGATATCTCGAGTCACATGAAGGGCGGCCTGGATCTGCGCGGCTTCTTCCGGGCGGCCTACACGCTGCGCGATCCCAGTGCGATCGCCTTCCACCCGCCGAGCGCGCCGGTGTGGGACTGGGTGAACCTGAGCAAACCGGCTCCGGCGAACATCAGGGCGTCGATGGGCGCGATCACGGTGCAGGACACGCCGGCCGCGCCGCGCCGGCCGCAGGTCTTTGCCGAGTGCAACGACTTCAATCTCTGGTGTCAGGGGACGGACGGCGCGACCTGGGCCTGGGACAATATGGGTAAGCCGCCAACCGCGAACATCGTCGCCTCCGCCGGCGCGGTGACGGTGATGAACACCCCGACCTCGGTCCAGCGCGCGCACGTGTTCGTCGTCGGCAACGACGGCAATCTCTGGTGCCGCTGGTCGGACGGCGCCAGCTGGCACTGGCTGAACATGGGCAAGCCTCCGACCGCGAACCTCAGAGCGCCGCTCAGCGCGGTCACGGTGATGGACACGTCCAACTCGCCGCAGCGTCCGCACGTGTTCATCGACTGCAACGACTTCAATCTCTGGTGCCTGTGGTCGGACGGGGCCAACTGGCACTGGCTCAACATGGGCAAACCGCCCACCGCGAACATTCGCACCGCGCTCGGGGCCGTCACGGTGATGAATACGCCGGCCGCACCGCAGCGGCCGCATCTCTTCGTCGAAGGCAACGACGGGAATCTCTGGTGCCGCTGGTCGGACGGCGCGAATTGGCAATGGCTCAACATGGGCAAGCCTCCGACCGCGAACCTCAGAGCGTCGCTTGGCGCGGTCACGATCAAGGACACCCCGAACGCACCGGAGCGGCCGCACGTGTTCGTCGAATGCAACGACTTCAACCTCTGGTGCCGGTGGTCGGACGGCGCCAGCTGGCACTGGCTCAACATGGGCAAACCCCACGGCGTGAACATCCGGAAGTCGCTCGGTGCGGTGTCCGCCATGGACACGCCCACGTCGCAGCAGCGGCCTCACGGGTTCTTCGAGGCGGACGACTACAACGTCTGGTGCCGCTATCTCGGAAAGTGAGAAGACCGTGGGAGAGGCCACGCACCCGCGTGGCCGTGCCTCGTGTTTCGGAGGCGCCACCGCCAGGCCTGCGCGCCGCCGAGCGGAACGGGCTACTGCAACGCCGCGCCGGACCAGCGGCCCGGGAACATCAGCAGAACGGCGGACAGTCCGATGAAGACAAGGTTCGGAAGCCACGCGATGGCGATGGGAGGAATACCGGTCGCGTAAGTCGTGGCGCATACGGCCAACACGTAGTACCCGACGACGGCGCCGGCCGCGGCCACTAACCAGGGCCTGCGGTGGCCAAGAAGTATGGCTGCCGGAAGGCGACGTCTGGTGTGGTGCCGGCGACCGCCGCCACGAATCGATCGCCAACACGCGCCGGTGCCGTTGCGCTGTTTTCCGCAGGATGGCCGGTGACCGCCGCGATCAGCGCCGGCGCCGACCTCGCTCTCGGACGAGGCCGGCGATGGCAGGTGGGTTCAGGCGCGCGCGGTCATTCGAAACCGAGCGCCCGCGCCATCGTGTGGAACAGATCGGTCTGGTTGGTGATCCCGACGACGTTGGCGGCCTGGGGCCCCTGCGCGGCAATCCGAACTTCCGACCCGGTGTGATCCTGCGATTGTCCGTGGGGCCGGGTGGCGTAGTTGATCGTCATCATCGACTGGTCCCCCTTGGTGAGGAGCGTGCTCAGCGACCCGGGGCGGCCGAGCGGCTCGTTGCCGGGGACGGGCACGATCTGACTGGTGTGTGCGTGGTCCGCGGTGACGATGATCAACGTGTCGGGGTGGCTCTCGGCGAACCTCAGCGCGACGCGGATCGCGCGGTCGAAAGCAATCGTCTCACCGATCTGCTGGCAGGGTGATTCGGCGTGGTCCTGCTTGTCGATCGACGCGCCCTCGACCTGCAGGAAGAAGCCGTGGCGATCCCGGTCGCCCCAGCCATGCCGGCCCTGATCGTCGTCGAGCAGTTCGATCGCCTTTGCGGTCATCGCGGCAAGGGACGGCTCGTTTGCCGGCCGCTGATTTTCGACGCACGTCTGGCCTCCCGGAAGACCGCTTCCTGGGAACGGAAGCGCCTGGAGTCCGCTCCACTCGAGCGACATGTTGCCGGCGTTGAAGAGGCCGAGGACGCGTTCGCCATGCGTCGCGTCGAGATTCGCCGCATCGAACACGACGTCGTAGCCCTGCATCTCGGCTGACTGGACGACGGTTTTTCCCAGGTACGGTCCGCCGGTGATGACCTGCTGGAACCGGGCGAGTCCACCGCCGAGGATCACGTTGACGTGATGATCGACCGACTGTTCGGCGATCGAGCCCGGTCCGCCGTTTTCCTTCCGGTAGGGTGAGCACGGGGTCATGTTCGCAGGGCCCTGGCAGCCGCGCTCGTTGATGTGCGAGTCGAGCACGGCCGGCGTGGCATCGGTGATTTCCGCCGTGCTGACGTTGCCGGTCTTGAGACCGGCTCGCTGGGCCAGCTCGAGGATCGTGGTGAACCGTGTCACCGTGCTGCCCGTGCCGGCCCGACTCGAGACGCGGCCATTGCTGGTTTTGAACCCGGTGGCCCATCCCGTGCCGGAGGCGGCCGAATCGGTCACGTAGTCGATCAACCCGGGATTCGATTCCTGCAGCGCGTAGGTGGTGTATTCGCCGGTGAACGGCAGCGTGTCCATCCACAGCCGGCCGTTCGCGCCGACCTGGTAATTCCGAGCCGAGGTGATTTCCGAATCGCCCATCCCGTCACCCAGGAGCAGGATGACGTTCTTCGCCCGTCCGCCGGTGATCCGGTCGCGAAAATCGCGGCTCCGATCGTCGTGCGCGTTGTTCGAGAGCACCCCGGCACTCGCGATCCCGAGACCGGCCACGATGCCGGCGGCCGCAACCATGCGTTTCTTCCGCTTTTGTTCCTTGGTCATTCGGTCTGTTCCTCCGCGACGAATGGTAAAGAGGAGGAATGACGACTTGACGACACGGCGGTAACGTTGCCGTCACAACCGGTGCCCGTGCGCAGTTGAGCTCTCGTGCGGCGCGTCGCTCGCCTGAGCCGGAACGCTTTGCTGGTACACTGCCGGTATGGGTGACCGCTCACTTCTCAATCGCTGGGTGGGTTCCATCTGCGCCACGATGCTGATTCCAGTTGCCGCGGCCTGCGCGATGGCGGCGCAGAGCGGCGGCAAGCTGGCGCCGGACGTCCCGATGCCGCAGGATGTGGTCGAGCGGATGCTCGCGTTCGCGGGGGTGACTCGCGATGACACGGTCTACGACATCGGCTCGGGCGATGGACGGATTGTGGTCACCGCGGCCAAGAAATACGGGGCCCATGGAGTCGGGATCGAGATCGATCCGGCACGCGTGTCCGACGCGAGACGCAACGCGCAACGGGCCGGGGTCGGAGACCTTGTCACCATCCGCCTGCAGGACGCCGTCGAAGCCGACGTGTCGCCGGCGTCGGTGGTGACGCTGTATCTGACCACCGCGGCGAACGCCAAGCTGCGCCCCCAGTTGACGCGGCAGTTGAAGCCCGGCGCGCGGGTGGTGTCGCTGGCGTTCGACATGGGGAACTGGAAGCCGACGAAGGTGGACCGGTTCGATGACGTGACGGGCACGCCGCGGGTGATCTACCTGTGGGTCGCCGGGTCGACGCCGGCTCAGTAGCTGAACGAGAAAATCAGGTCGATCCCGGCCCGCTCGATTCGTTGAAAGAGGCTCTGGCGTGCCACGAAGGACCGGGAGTCCGCGATCGACCCGCGGATATGCCAGGCGCGCAAGATCTGCGCTTCGACGAGCGCCTGGTTGTACCCGTTGTTCCCCAGCTGTTTCTGAAACGTAAACAGCACGCGCGAGCCCAGTTGTCGGCTCGCGGTGATCCGGGACGCGCCGGTGGCGTCCGCGAACGGCTCCAGGGTCAGCGATTCGAGGCCGAGCAACCGGCCAACCGAATTGAGCAGCGGCGTGGTGACAAAGCCGGACGCCAGCGTGGCCGCCCGGACGCCGAGCTCAGCGCGCTGTGACGAGGCCAGGTCGTTGCTGGACTGGTTGAACACAATCAACGACAGGATGTCGGTTTCGTCGAGCGGCGGATTGCTGGTCAACTGGAGCTGCGGGTCGCTCCACCGGCCGCTGATCCCGATCCGCGTTTCAATCCCGGAGATCGTCCGCGTGGCGGTCAGCGCCAGGTCGGGATCGGTCACCGAACCGCCGGTGAACCGAATCTGCCCGTCGGGAGCCAGAGTGAATCGCCGTCCCTGAAACGCGTACGTCCCCCGGATCAGGTGAATCGGACCGATCACTTGAAGGGGACCATTCGCGACTTTGCGGAACGACAAATCGCCGCCCGCTACGGCGCGGATGTCGCCGATGCCGATCCCCCCGCCCGGCGCCGCGAGCTCGTCCCCACGCAATGAGAGCGTGTCAGGAATGCTCACGCGCAGCGCGAGTGCGAGACGCTGCCAGAGCGGGGGCAGCGGTTCAGACGCCGCCGGCGTGTCACTGGGCGTCTGTGCAGGCCCGGTCAAACTGTAGGGGCGCCGCAACGTGCGCGCGAGGATTGGATTCAGGTCGACCTGCGCATGGCTGAGGACCACGTCGCCGGTAATGGTCGGGGAGGCCACCGCCCCCTGCACCTGGACGAGCGCGTCCACATCGATGTCGCCGAACTCGTTCGACAGCAGCTCGAATTTGCTGGCGCTCAGGTCGAGGGCAAGCTCGCGAATCCGCAGCTCGTGCGTGCCGATGCGGCCGGTGATGTCGAGCGGATCCTTCTTGTCGTCGTCGAGGTGGAAACGATTGACGGTGATCAGGTCCGGTTCGAAGCTGATGTCCACGTCTCCGCCGGTGTAGGTCACGCCGGTCAGGGGCACGAGGAAACTGGCGTTGGTGACGGTCAACTTACCGGTGACCCGTGGGTCCTCAGCGGTGCCCTTGATCCCGAGGTCGGCGATCAGCACTCCCTTCGGATGGGCGATCCGCGACGTGAAGGCTTCGGTGATCGCCAGATCCACGGGGCTCGATTTCACGGTGAGATCGACTTCCCGCGTGTCGCCCGGCGTGCCGAACGTCCGTGGCACCGTGCCGGAGGCTTCCACCCACACGCCCGGCGCTTGATCCAGCCGGGCTTTGCCGCTGAGCGTGTCGCGCTGGTAGCGGACCGACGCGGAGAGGTGCTCGAACGGGAACCGTCCGACTGTGCCCGCGGCCACATCGAAGGTGCCGGTGACCTCCGGGGCACCGATAGTTCCCGTCATCACGGCGCGCCCGGAGAGCAGACCTGTGTAGGTCGACGCGCGTCCCAGCACGGCGTCGACGGTGCTCAGTTGCACTGCAGGGATGTTGACCTCG
>JBDTSX010000074.1:0-11939 GCA_039930925.1 Acidobacteriota bacterium
ACCTGCGCGAGGCGTTCTCGCCGCTGTGGGGCTTTCTCTACGGCTGGACGCTGTTCCTGGTGATTCAAACCGGCACGATTGCGGCGGTCGCGGTCGGGTTCGCGCGTTTCTTCGGCGTGCTCGTGCCGTGGATCTCGGAAACGCGCTACCTGATCGCACCGGTTCACCTGTCGACCGGGTATGCGCTCTCGCTGTCGACGGCGCAGCTGGTCGGGATCATCATGATCGCGTTGCTGACCTGGACCAACACGCGCGGCCTCGCGTACGGAAAGATCGTCCAGAACATCTTTACGACGGCGAAGGTCGGCGCGCTCGCCGGCCTGATCGTGGTCGGCATCCTCCTCGGCTGGAACCACACCGCCGTGGCCGACAATTTCGGCAACCTGTGGACGCCTCGCGGCGGCTCCGAGATCGTGCCGGGGCTGACCGCGCTGACCGCGTTCGGGCTGTTCGTCGCGATCTGTGTGTCGCAGACGGGGTCGCTCTTTTCCGCTGACGCGTGGAACAACATCACCTTCACCGCCGGCGAGGTCAAGGAACCGCGGCGCAACATCCCGCTGTCGCTCGCGCTCGGCACGATCATCGTGATCGGCCTCTATCTGCTCGCCAACGTCGCCTACATGGTGACGCTGACCTTCGACCAGATCCAGCACGCCCCCTCCGATCGGGTCGCGACCGCCACGCTCAACGCCATCTTCCCAGGCCTCGGCGCGACGATCATGGCGATCGGGATCATGATCTCCACCTTTGGCTGCGTCAATGGGCTGATCCTCGCCGGCGCCCGCGCCTTCTACGCGATGGCGCGGGACGGGCTCTTCTTCCAATCCGCGGCTCAGCTGAACCAGGCGAAGGTTCCCGGTTGGTCGCTGGTGCTCGGCGGCGCCTGGTCCGCGTTCCTGGTGCTGCCGCGCACCTACAACCCCGCCACCCAGACCTACGGCAACCTCTACGGCAATCTCCTCGACTACGTGATCTCCGCCGCGCTGATCTTCTACATCCTGACCATCGCCGGAATCTTCCGCCTGCGGCACACGCGCCCTGACGTCGAACGCCCCTATCGCGCGATCGGCTATCCGGTGATTCCCGCGCTCTACATCGCGGGCGCGACGGCGATTCTCCTCGTGCTCTTCGTGTACCGCGCGGCGACCACCTGGCCCGGGCTCGTGATCGTGCTGCTCGGCGTGCCGGTCTACTTCGCGTGGCGGGGGAAGAAGTAGTCCCCTCCCGTGGCACAATTCGCCTCGATGCTCCGGCAGTTGGTACTCAGTTGCGCGATTGCGGCGCCGTACCTCGCGGTGGGCGCGCTCGCGCGCGATCCGCCGCGGATTGACTGGCAGCCGCAGCGGAGCGGCGTCACCGCTCGGCTGCGCGGCATCAGCGCCGTCACTCCCCAGGTCGCGTGGGCCAGCGGTGCGAGCGGTACGGTCCTCCGCACCACGGACGGCGGCGCGACCTGGCTGCCGCGCCCGATCTCCGGCGCCGGGCAGCTCGACTTCCGCGACGTCGACGCGATCAGCGAGCAGATCGCCTACGCGCTCAGCATCGGGCCCGGCGAGGCATCACGCCTCTACAAGACCGTCGACGGCGGCGCCCGGTGGGAGCTGCAGTTCGCGAACACCGATCCCGCGGTGTTCCTCGATGCGATGGCCTTCGCGGACGCCACCCATGGATTCGCCTTCAGCGATTCGGTCAACGGCCAGTTCGTGATGATGACGACGGCCGATGGCGGCCGCGCGTGGACGCGGGTGCCCGCCGCAAGCCTGCCGCCGGCTGAACCGGGTGAAGGGGCCTTCGCCGCGAGCGGCACCAACGTGGCGGTTCTCGGCGCCAGGCACATCTGGATCGGAACCGGCGCCGCGCGCGTCCTGCGATCGAGCGACGCGGGCCGCACCTGGCAGATCACCTCCGCGCCGCTGCATACGGGCGAGTCCGCCGGCATCTTCTCGATCGCGTTCCGCAGTCCGACCCACGGCATTGCCGTAGGAGGCGACTACCGGAAGGAGCCCGAGGGTCTGGACAACGCGGCGTTCACGACCGACGGCGGGGTGACGTGGACGCTGGTCAAGGACCACGGACTCGGCGGCTATCGCTCGGTGGTCGCGTGGGTGCCGGGCGTCGCCCAATCCGCGATTGCCGTCGGTCCCTCCGGGGCGGACTGGTCGTCGGACGATGGGCGGACGTGGGCGGCGATTCCAGCGGACGGCTTCGACACGGTGAGCTTCGCACCGGGGACCCGCACCGGCTGGGCGGCTGGCCAGGGCGGCCGCATCGCGAAGTTGACGGTCCACTCGCCCGGTGCCCCGCGGCGTTGATCGCGCCGGCCGCCGCTCCTCCGCTCATCGTCCCGGTCGGGATCCGGGGCTCGGGGCTCGGTCCGGAAGTCGGGGTCCGGAAGTCGGACGTCCACAGTCCTGGTGCGGGATCCGAGAGGCGCGAACCGGTCACATGCCGAGCAGGGCGATCCGGTCGAACCCCGGATCCCGGATCCCGGACCCCGAGCGGCGAAGTTGCCCGTCAGTGCGTGAGCGCGTAGAGCAGAATATTGATGCCGAGCGCGTAGCCCTTCGGTGAGAAGAGATTGAAGTAGGTCGGATCCTCCCCTTCGCGCTCCCAGGTGTCCGAGATGTCCGTATCGTGCGTCATCACCACCATCAGTCGGCCACGGGTGTCGCTGATGCCGCGAATGTGCGGCTGCGCGCTCTCGTCGCCGCGCTCGGAGGTCAGGCCGCCGCTGCGCCGCCAGAACTGAATCGAGGAAACCTGCGGCACTCCCGGGACCGTGAACATGGCGTGGAAGAGCGGGTGGTTCGGTGTGAGATCCACAATCGGGTATTCCTTCGGCGGCAGCACCCGGCCGATCTCTTCTGTCCACTGCTCCCACGCCCACTCGCCCCAGAAGTCGTCCACGTAGAGGAACCCGCCTTTCAGCAGGTACTCGCGCAGCCGCACGACCTCGGTGTCGGTGAGGCGCATCGTGCCGACATCCTCCATCTCGAGGTACGGGCACTGGAACAGCGCGTCGTCGGTGAGCCGCACCACGAGATGATCCGGGGTTCCGTCAGGCTGCTTGCCGACGCGGATCTTGGTCAGCTCGGAGAGGCGGATGGAGAAGTTGATGTCCGCGCCGGGATAGTCGGTCCACCAGCCGGTGCCGCCATTCTCGGGCCGGTCGCTGGTGTACATGCCGCGGCAGAAATTGAAGGACCCGTTGAAACTGTCAGGACCGGGGAACCGGGGGGGTTCCCGGCGCATGCGGCCAAAACCGCCCTGGCCGAAGCCCTGCGCGCCGGCCAGCGCAGCCGCACAGACGGCGATGCAACAACCGAGCACGACGCGTTTCATGCGCCTTCAGTGGCTGAGCGCGTAGAGAATGACGTTGACGCCGAGGGCGTAGCCGTCCGGGCCGAACTGGAGAAAGTAGCGCGGGTCGAACGCTTCACGCTCCCAGGCGTCGTCGATGTCGGTGTTGTGGGTCATGAACACCATCAACCGGCCGTGTTCGTCGCTGATCCCTCGGCCGTGGACCTCGGCGCTGTCGGCGCCGTACTCGGAGGTGCTGCCGCCCGGCTTCCACAGGCGGATCGAAATCACCTGCGGCACGCCCTTGATTGCGTACTGCGTGTGGAACAGCGGGTGATCCGGTGTCAGATCGACGATCGGGTATTGCTTGGGCGGCAGCACGCGGGCGATCTGTTCCTCCCAATAGTCCCATTCCGCGTGTCCCCAGAAGTCATCGACCCACAGGAACCCCCCCTTCTGGAGGTATTCCCGCAGCCGCACGACTTCGACCTCGGTGAACTCCGCGCTGCCCATGTCCTCCATATGGAGGTAGGCGCAGTTGAACAGGTTGTCGTCGGTCAGCCGAACCGTCAGGTGATTGGGCTCGCCGTCCGGCCGCCGGCTGACGCGGGTTTTGGTGAGCTCTGACAACCGGATCGAGAAGTTGATGTCCGCATCCGGGTAATCCGTCGTCCAGCCGCCGCCGCTCGGCATCCGCCGGACGCTCGTGTACATACCGCGGCAGAAGTTGAACCCGCCGTCGAAGCTGCTCTCGGTCGGCTCACGTAGCGGCGCCCGCGTCCGCCGCATGAAGTTCTGAGCGCCCGCGCCGGCGCCGCCCAGCACGACGAGCGTCAGCGCGAGCAGCGCGACTCCACGCGCCTTCACGGCTTCTTGTCGTCCTTCGATTTGTCGGCGGGCGCTGCCAGGCCCTTCGAGAGCGACTTGTAGTACTGGTCGACGAGCTTCCGGTACGCCTCCGGCACATCGTCGGCGCCCGACATGAACACTTCACTGCCCTTCAGTTCCGCCTGCCGGCGCAGGCTGAACTCGAAGCGCTTCATGCCTTCGGCGACAGCGGTCTGCAGCCGTTCGAGGGCGGCGGCATCCTGGTAGACGCGATCGTCATCGAGCGCTTTCAGGTTGCGAAGCACCTCGTCGAGCGCCTTCGGATCGACCCCCTGCCCCTGGACCATGCGGCGCAGCTGCTGCGCGTCGTTGGCGAACTGGCGCGCCTGGCCGCGGAACTGACGTACGTCGTCCGGTCCGTACCACTGCGCGCCGAGACCGCCGACGCGGCGGTCGCCGCCACCTCCGTCGGCATTGGACCCACCGTTCGTGGCGCCGTTCCCGGCTTGGCCCTGCTGACCGCCCTGACCTTGCTGCCCACCCTGGCCTTGTTGCCCCTGCTGACCGCCCTGACCCTGCTGGCCACTCTGGCCTTGTTGACCCTGCTGACCACCCTGGCCTTGCTGGCCCTGCTGTCCTTGCTGCCCCTGTTGCCCTTGTTGACCCTGGCGACCCTGCTGCCCCTGTTGGTCACCCTGGCCCTGCTGTCCTGGCTGGCCGCGCTGGCCCGGTTGGCCTTGCTGGCCCTGGCGGCCGTTCTGTCCCTGCTGACCGCGCTGTTCGCGCAGCCGCTGGTCGAGCGAGTCGACGCCGCGCGCCAGTTGACGCGCCTTGTCGAGCGCCTGCCCCATCGCATCGGCCTGCGAGGGCTTGCCGAGCGCGGACGCCGCCTGGCCGAGCGTGTTCTTCACCGCCTCGAGGTTCGAGCCGATCGAGTTTTCGATCGGCTGCACGTCCTGCGACGAGACACCCGCGCGAACCATCGAGTTCGTGTACCGGATCTTGTCCCGGACCTTGTTATCGCGAAGCGATCCGGCCGCCTCGGCCATCTTGCGCGCGGCTTCGGCCTCTCCGGCGCGCAGGTCGCTGGCCGCGCGATCCAGATCTTTTTCGAGCTCGCCCACCTTCTCTTCGAGCGCCGCCTTGCGCTCCATCACCTGCTGGGCCTGCTCGCGGCGGCGGTCGCCGGCGGTGTCGAGCTGCTTGACGTCGTCGGCGATCTGCTGCTGCTCGCGGGCCAGCGCCTCGGCCTGCTGCACCGCGTTCTGCACGTCGCGCTCGGCGCGGCCGGACTGCGTCTGCTGGAGCTTCCGCTGGGCATCCTTCAATCGATCGAGCGCGGTCGCGGCTTGCGCGCCGGCGCTCTGCTGCCCGTTTGCCGCCGCCTTGCGCATCGCGTCGGCGGCGTCGCGCAGCTGCTTGGCGGATTGCATCAACTCGGGACGATTCTCCTCGCGCGACAGCTGCTCGAGACGACGGGCGGCCTCCTCGGCCTGATCCGCGAGTTCGCGCTGCGACTGCCCGGCACCCCCGCCGGACGCCTGCTGGCCGAGCGCGGCGCGGCGCCGCTGCCGCTCCGCCTCCTGCTCCTGCCGGCGCGCCAGATCCTTCAGCTTTTCCATCAACTCGTCGAGCTTCTGATCGGACTGCTGCTGCGACGCCTGCTGGCGCGTCTCGTACTGGTTCGCCATCTTGTCGAGCTCCATCTCGAACAAGTCGGCGAGATCCTGCGCCATGGCGCTCTGGCCGCCGCCGCCCCCGCCGCCGCCCCCCTGCTGGCGCTGCATCTGCACCTGCATCTCGTATTCTTCTTCGGCCTTCTGCAGGAACTGGAGCGCCTTCTGCTCGGGCGGGAGCGCCCCATCCGGGCTGACGGCGTGCAGCTTGCCCTCAGCGGCTTTCATTTCGGTGACCGCCTGCGGCAGCAGCTCGGCGACTTTCTTGAACGCGGGATCCTGCTCGACGAGGCGACTGTTCATGCGGGTCAGCAGTCCTTCGACCTGATCGCGCAGCCGGGACTGCGAGAGCGCGAGGACGGTGGTGTTCTCCCGCAGCTTGTCGGCGGTGGCCTTCTTGCGATCGCGCTGGACGTTGAAGGTCCCGGCGATGATCTGGCGCTGCTGCTCGGAGAGGGCGCCGACCTGGTTCTGCTGCCCTCCGCCGCCGCCGCCACCGCCGCCCCCGGCGTCGGATTGGGCGCGCCGGAATTCCTTGCTGAGCGGACGGACCCGGACGAAATACATGTCGCTCAGCGTCGGCTTGGCGCCCGCGATGCCGTCGTTATCGAGCGCCTTGGCGTAGTACGACACGAAGTCGCCGGCCTTGACGTCGAGCTCTTCGAGATAGAACGTGTGTCCGCCGGAGACGTCGGTCGATCGCTTCTTGCCGTCGAACAGCCGGATCGTCTTCTCCGCGCCGCCGTTGACGGAGTACACGAGGTCCAGATCTTTCACGCCGAAGTCGTCTTGCGCGTGCGCCTCGACGAACACTTCCTCGATCGGAGACGCGGACGTGTCGCGCCCGGGCTTGGCGATCGAGACGGTCGGCGGCTGGTCGTCCAGCGCGTCGATGGTGTATTGCGGCGAACCGGCCACGTGCTCGCCTGACGGCGCGTCCAGCTCGAGCCGGTAGAACCCGTCGCTCTCGACCTTGAAGACACCGGTCAGAGGCGCGGGCGATCCACCTTCGGCAGCCGGCACGAGGGGTGAGCGATCCTTGTCCGACAGGACCACCTGGCCGCCCGGCGAGGTCATCGTCGGCTGCGCGCGCACGTGCACTTCCGTCCCCTTGAGGACGGCGATGTCGCCGCCGTCCTCGATCTTCTGCGGCGGAAGCCCGGTGTATGCCGGAAAGTGATATTCGAGCTCGAGGCGCTGCACGTAGGGCAGGTCGACGACCTTGAGGTTGAAGTGCGCGGAGTTGACGCCGTTGGCTTCCACGAAATATTCGACCGGCCCAGCCAGATCGAACAGCATGCCTTCGTACTTGCCGTCGTCACCGCGCAGCAGCGGCAGACGCTCGTAGGGGGCGTCGGGCGTCTTGCGCACCATCAGCGAGGCCTGTTCGGCATCGAAGCCGGTCAGGTGCGCGGTGATGCTCTGATCGGCGCCGCGCGGCACGGTCGCGTTTCCGGGGGTGATCTGAATGCTGTAGGGAGCGGCCGCCTCGACGTCGCGCGTCACGATCAAGAGAGCCGAGAGCGCATGCCGCAGGTATGCGGGCCCGAGGCCGAAGAGCGCGATCGCCAGCACCGTGATCGCCGCAATCGTGGCGCCGTAGCGGCGCACCGGCACGCGCTCGACGCGGCGGCCGCTCTCGATCGCGTGGCACTTCTCGACCGCGGAGTCGACCAGCTTGCGCGCCAGCGTGGCGGAGAACGGCGAGCTGGCGCCGCCACGCTCGGCTTCGACCGCGCTGATAATCGCCGCCTGGAGGGATGGTTCGTGTTCCTCGAGATAGAGCGCCACCTGCTCGTCGCTGGCGCTGCGCATCAGCGGACGCACCAGGTAGTAGCCGATGAGCCCCGCCAGCGTCAGCCCGAGGATGATGCGAAAGGTGATGATGGAGCCGGCCGAGAAGCGCCAGGACTCCAGCCCGTACGCCGACAGCACCAGCACCAGCAGGCCGAGCCCAATCACTCCGAGGGCGCCGCGCAGCGCCAGCTTGATTCGCCAGCGGCGGCGCACCTCGCGAATGATCTCCACCAGTTCGGAAGAAGAGTTTCTCGGCCCGAATTGATAACTCATACGGCCCATGTCTCCTGATACCAGCTTACACCGCGAGGTGGCGCGGCGCGGGCCGGACAGTCGTGACGAAATCGTGGCAGACGCCAGCCTCCTCCGGGGACGCTTAGACTGGCAGCGGGCCCTTGCGGGAAATGCGGTTGGCGATGACGGCTTCGGCCAGCAGCACGACCACGCCCGCAAAGAGCAGGTACCACCACACTCGCTGGCTGCGTTCCTGCTCCTGATCGGTCGCCGTCACGTTGGTCCCGGCTGCCGCTGCTCCGCCGGCCCGGCCGGTCGCACCCGCCACCAGCTCCTGCGGATCCATCGCCGAGAGATCGGACTCGGCCAGATCGATGTTGCTCGCCACCGACACCGGCGCCGCCGCATCGTGCCCCTGGGCTCTGACCTCGTAGAACCCCTGCTCGGTGAGCTCGACCACGTCCGGCCCCTCGCCGTCGAGGCTGACACGCTCTCCGGAAGGGGTCAGCACCACACGCGCGGTGGCTTTCTGGGCGGAGCCCGGCACCGGGGCCGCACGGGCGGGTTCGAGCACCTCGCCGACCGTCAGCCATGCCGGCCGCTCCGAGTAGGACGCCAGGGAGGTCGCGATCCGGTGCATGAACGGCAGGAACACCGATTTCAGCGGCAGGTCGTTCCACTGCAGATCGAGCGTGGAGGTCCAGAGCAGCACACGCCCGTTGCCGATCCGCCGTTCGACGAGCGCCGGCGCTCCGTCGTCGAAGCGCGCGATGATCTGCGCGCCCTTGACCGGCGTCACCGAGCGGTAACTGTAGAAGCGCGCCCCGGAGAAGTCGCCGCTTCGCGGCGCGCGGAACGGCTCGAAGATCGGATGGCCATACTCGAGCGCGCCCAGCCGCCCGGCGGCGCCGACCGTCCGGTCGACTGGCGCTCCCGGCGTGCCGGGCAGGATATCGGCCTCGCCGGTCGCCGCAGGCCAGGTCGCCCGTTCGCCGAGCGCGACCAGCAGGCCTCCGCCACGGGCGACGAACGCGCCCAGGCGCGTGGCGGTGAGCTGCGGGACCGGCACGTCGTTCAGGATCACGACGGACGCGCGCTGCAGATCATCGGCCGTCACCGCGTCGATCGGTTTGGTGGAGAGCTCGAACGGCGGCGCCTCCCCGAGCGCGAGCGCGCGGGTCAGGTACAGGCTCATATCGCGGGTCGCGCCCCCCCGCTCCGCGATGACGATCCGCAGGGGCTCCTTGGGCGAGACGATGAAGTTGAAGGCGTTGTCGAGCGGCAGCGCGTCCTGGCCGATGTGCACGGTGCCGCGGGTGTTCTTCGCGCCGGGAGTGAACGGCGCGAACGTCACCGACGCCGAGCTGTTCGGCTCGACGCTGACGTGTTCCGTCTGCACCGGCCGGCCGTCCACGTCGAGCGTGATTTCCAGCCCGGAGACCGGCTTCGATCCGTGGTTGGTCACGCCGCCGGTCACGGTGACCCGGTCCTGCTCCGAGAACGTCGAGCGCTGGAGCGAGACCGGCGTCACGCTGACATTCGCCGTCTCGGCATCGGTGATCGGGACCGCGGTCAACGTCACGCCGTCGGGCAAGCGGACCCCTTCGGCCCCCTGCCAGCCAGTCCGCTGGAAGTCCGAGATGAGGATCACCTCACGCCGGGGCAGCGCCGACTCGCTGGCGATGCTGCCGGCCAGCTTGAGCGCCGGACCGTATCGCGTCGCGCCGGCACCCGGCTTCCCGGTCGCGACCGCGGCGTTCAGCCGGCTGCGGTCGGGCGTCGATCGCAGCACGACCTCGGCGCCCGACGAGAAAAAGACGACCGAAGCCCGATCGCTCGGGTTGACGGCGCCAATCGCGTTCCGCGCCGCCGCGGTCGCGCGCGCCCAGCGGTCGCCGTACCCCATGCTGTAGGACCGATCGACGAGGACCACCACCTCGCGCGCTCCGGCGGCGGCTGCCGCGGCCAGCGCCGGACGACGGAGAAACGGCCGCGCGAAGGCCGCCACGATCAGCGCCAGCGCCGCCAGCCGGAGAAGCAGCAGCGGCCAGTTCCGGATCCGCCGCCGCCGCACCGACTGATACGGGATCCGCTGCAGGAACATCAGCGACGGAAACTGGACGACATTCTTCCGCTCGCGCTGGATCAAGTGAATGATCACCGGCACGGCCAGCCCCGCCAGCCCGAGCAGGAAGAGTGGTGTCAGAAAGCTCATCAGCGCACCCTCGTCATGCGTTCGCGCATGGTGAGGTAACTGAACAGCGCATGATCGAGCGGCTTTGAGGTGTTCACGAGCGTGTAGTCAATCCGGTTGCTGGCAAAACGCTCCGTCAGCCCGTCGATGTGCGCGCGGACCAGCGACCGGTACTGCTCCGCCAGCACGTCCGGCACCACCGGAATCTGCTCGCCGCTCTCGAGATCCTCGAACGCCGACGGTGCGTCGAAGGTGAAATCGAGCTCCGCCTCGTCGAGCAGGTGGAAGACGACGATGTCGTTGCCGCGGAACCGCAGCGGCGCCACCGCCTCGAGGACCGCGTCCGGATCCTCGTACAGATCCGAAATCAGCACCAGCAGCCCGCGCCGGCCGAAGTGCTCCGCCATCTTATGGAGCGGCGCGCGGAGGCTCCCGGGGCGCGTCGGTTGCAGCTTGTCGAGCGCGTGCAGCACGACCTCCAGGTGCTTCGCCGACGGCGGGACGTGCTCGACGATGTCGGCATCGAAGGCCACCAGGCCGACCCGATCGCGCTGCTTGTGCACGAGATAGGTCAGACAGCCGGCGAGCATCTTGGCGTATTCGAGCTTGGTCACGCCGCGGGTGCCGAACCCCATCGACTTCGAGACGTCCAGCAGCACGGAGAAGTTCGAGTTCGTATCCGCCTCGTACTCCTTGATGTAGAACCGATCCGTCCGCGCGTAGAGGCGCCAGTCCACCCGGCGGATGTCGTCTCCCGCCACGTAGCCGCGGTGCTCCGCGAAGTCCACCGACGCGCCAAAGTAGGGAGAGCGGTGCATCCCGTTGATGAACCCCTCGACCACGTGCCGCGCGACCAGCTCCAGATTGCCGATCCGCGACAGCACCGCCGGATCGATGAAGCGCGCGCCGGGCGTCTGGGTGTCAGTCATTTGGTCGTTCGTCGTTAGTCGTTAGTCAGAGGTCACAGTCTGAAGTCGCAGTCGAGGTCAGTAGTGGTAGTCACAGTCGAAGTCCCGAGTCCCGAGTCCCGAGTCCCGAGTCCCGAGCCCCGAGCCGCGAGCCCCGAGCCCCGAGCGTCGGACCCCGGATCCCGGACCCCGGACCCCGGACCCCGCACCGGCTACATGCCGGAGCGCGGCACGGCGATCGCCTCGAGCAGCCGGTCGATCAGCGTGTCGGTCGTGACCCCTTCCGACTGCGCGTGGAAGTTCGTCAGCACGCGGTGACGCAGCACCGGATGCGCCATCGCGCGAATGTCGTCGAAGCTGACGTGGAAGCGTCCGCTCGTCAGCGCCCGCGCCTTGGCGCCGAGCACCAGGTACTGCGCCGCGCGGACGCTGCCGCCGAAGGCGATCCACTTCTTCACCGAATCGGGGCAGGTCGGTGACTTCGGCCGGCTCGCGCGCACCAGGCTCAGCGCGTACCGCATCACCGGCTCCGCCACCGGGACTCGCCGCACCAGCCGCTGGAACGCGACGAGATCCTCTCCCGTCACCGTCCGCTCGAACTTGGGATCGACAATCGCGGTCGTCGTCCTGATGACTTCGAATTCCTCGTCCTCGGGCGGATGCTCGATCACGATATGGAACATGAAGCGATCGAGCTGCGCCTCCGGAAGCGGGTACGTCCCCTCGAGCTCGATCGGATTCTGCGTCGCGAAGACGTAGAACGGCTCTTCCAGCTTGTAGGTGCGCCCCTGGATGGTGACGCGGTGCTCCTGCATCGCCTCGAGGAGCGCCGACTGCGTTTTCGGCGGCGTCCGGTTGATCTCGTCGGCCAGCACGATGTTCGCGAAGATCGGCCCGGGCGCGAACACCATCTGCCGCCGGCCGGTCGCCGTGTCCTCCTGGATGATGTCCGTACCAGTGATGTCGGACGGCATCAGGTCCGGCGTGAATTGGATGCGGTTG
>JBDTSX010000075.1:0-11938 GCA_039930925.1 Acidobacteriota bacterium
AACGGCCTCGCGACCATCCACGGTTACTCGCGGCTGCTCGATCTCGACCGGCTCTCCGCGGAATTCCGCCCCTACGTGCAGGGCATCCGCGACGAGACCGACGCGATGGGCCAGGTGGTCACGAACTTCCTCAACTTCGCGCGGCCCACCGAACTGGTCGTTGCGCCGGTGGACATGCGGGCGATCGCGGAGCGCGCGGCGGAGGAAATCCGCGGCGAGGTCCGTGCGCGCGGTGGCAAAGTCGAGGTCCGCGGCGAATTCGGGGAAGTGGATGGCGACGAAGTGCTGCTGCGCCAGGCGTTCAGCAATCTGTGCCGGAACGCCCTCGAAGCCTGCACCGTCGCCACCGGGCCGCCACAGATCGCGATCGAGGGCACCCCTGACCTCGTCCACGGTGTTCTCCGCGTCACCGTCACCGACAACGGCCCCGGCATCAACGCGGCGGTCGCCGACCGCATGTTCCGGCCGTTCGTCACCACCAAGGCGCAGGGCACGGGACTCGGCCTCGCGCTGGTGCAGAAGATCGTCGTCACCCACAACGGACGCGTCGGCGCGGCGGCCGCCGAATCCGGAGGCGCCAGGCTGTCGGTCACGCTGCCACTGCGTGTCGGCGAGGCACGCGCCGCGATTCTTTGAGCTCTCTTCCGCCTGAAGGCGGAAGCCACGCGAGTGGATTTGTTAAGAATGACTTTCGTGGCTTCCGGGCGGAAGGACACCCGCTCCAGCCCGCCGAGACGCTTTCTCTGTTCACAGTTTCAGCCGACCCCGCCACATGCCACGGCTGCGGATTCTGCGTACTTCCCATCCCGCCGTCACCGGCATCCGCTCTTTTACGCCAGAATTTCGCGCGCACCGATCGCGCAGGCGCTGGACTGTCGGTTGCAGCCACGGTTCCACGGGAGTCGCGTTCGTATCCGGTGAGCCCACGTGATTGACGCCAATTGCGAGGCAGCAGGGATCGAGGCGCCCGTCCCGCTTCAGTGGAGTCGCGCATGTACTATCGGCCGCACCGTATCGACGCCGGCTTTGGGCTGATCGAGGTCCTGGTCGCCTCAGCACTGCTCGTGACGATTGCGCTCGGCGTGGCCCATGTCGTGGGCGCCGCGGTGCGCGTCAGCCGCGAGGCGCGGGTGCGGACGATGACGGCGACGGTGGCGGGGCAGAAGATGGAGCAGCTGCGCTCGCTGCCGTTCGCGCATGTTTGGGTTGGCGGCCCGCCGATCAGCATCCCCTCCACCGATCTGTCGACCGACCTCTCCACTGATCCGCCCGGCGACTCCGGGCCCGGTCTCCAGCCGTCCCCGGCAGGCACGCTCACGAATAGCGTCACGTTCTATGCGGACTACCTCGACGCCTACGGACGATGGGTCGGGGGAGGGACGTCCGTACCGGCCGGGACTGTGTACACACGCCGGTGGGCCGTGGTGCCGCTGCCGGCCGATCCGGACAATGTGCTGGTCTTACACGTACTCGTCACGACCGCCTGGGGGGACGAGTCGCGTCTCGTAACCCTGAAAGCGCGGAGGCCATGAGGCTCCGGACAATCCGTGCGCGTGCGTCGAGGGTATGGTTCATGAGCGCCCGCCTCCCGTCGTCTGGCTACATGTTGGTTGAGATGCTGATCGCGACCGCGATCGCGGCCTCGCTGATCGGCGTGCTGTTGCAGTTCGTCGTGGCTGCCCAGGGCACCGTCCGCGCGCAGGCGGACGTCGCGGACGTGCAGCAGCGGCTCCGTGTCGCGGTCGAGAGCCTTCGCAAGGACCTGCTGGCCGCCGGGGCCGGGCCGTCACGGGGAGTGGGGAGCGGTCCGCTGGCGAGTGTGTTCGCCCCGGTGCTGCCAGCGCGCACCGGGACCAGCGGCGCCGATGCTGAACTGTCGTACCGGGACGATCGGATCAGCATCATGACCGTCGCGGACGCCGGCCCTCAGACGAGCCTGCGCCTCGGGATGGCGAGCGCCGGGGCCCCGCTCGTCATCGACGGATCGGCCTCAGGCTGTGCGGCCGAAGGCGCCTGCGGATTCTCGCCGGGAGACCGCGCGCTGGTGTTCGAGCCGGTCAATGCCGGGGGAGTCTACGACACGTTCACCATCGCGGCGACGGGACCGAATTGGGTGTCGCCCGTGGTGCCGCTGTCCCGTCCCTACCCCCGTGGGAGCAGGGTCGTCGAGGTCGAGCAGCGCACTTACTATCTGGACCGTCCGGGTAAGCGGCTGATGGCCTACGACGGCAATCGGAGCGACGTTCCGCTGGTCGATCATGTCGTGGATCTGCGCTTCACGTACTACGCCGACGCGTCGGCGACCAGTCTTCCGCTGCCGCCGGCGGGCGAATCGAATTGCGCCTACGCGGCCGGCGCGCCGCCGCTGCCGTTGCTGCAGAACCTTGGCGGCGCCGGCGCGCAGCCGCTGCCACCGGCCGGCCTGACGGACGGCCCGGCCTGCGGGCTGTCGCCGAACCGCTTCGATGCGGACCTGCTACGGGTCAGGCGGATCGGCGTGACGATCCGCGTGGAAACCGAATCTGGCGAGTTCAGGGGATCCGGTCCGGCTTTTTTTACGCCGGGTCGATCGGGAGACGGTTACCGCTACAGCCCGGACATGCAGGTCAGCTTCGACGTTGCGCCGCGCAACATGGCGCTCCGGTAACCCGACGCAGGAGGCGCAGCCATGAGGCAGACGACGCAGAGACCCGGTGTGTTGCGGCAGGAGCAGGGGATCGCGCTGCTGTGTACCTTGATGGTGACGATGCTGCTGGGGATGCTCGGTGCGGTGCTCGTGTTCCTGGTGACCACTGAGAGCCTGATCAGCGCGAACCAGCGCACCGCGCAACGATCGCTCTACGCGGCCGACGCCGGGATCGAGCGGGCTATTGCCGGCCTGCGCACGCTGCCCGACTGGCGTTCCGTTCCTGGGGGGGGCGGGGAGCCGTCTTTGCCGGATTTTCTCGACGGGGCCAGTTCCCCACGCCTCGGTGATGGTACGATCCTGGATCTGGCCCAGCTGACGACCGCACGGCAAGCGGAGAGCGACGCGCTGTACGATGTGTCGGCGAACCGTCCGGTCTGGGCCCTGCTGGCGCACGCGCCGCTCGATCGCCTGACCGCCAGCCGCTCGCCTGCCCCCTACGTCATCGTCTGGATCGCCGATGATGTGGACGAAACGGATGGCGATCCCCTGCACGACTCCAATGGCGTGCTGATGCTCCGGGCGGAGGCGTTCGGGATGCTTGGGGCGCGCCGGCGCCTTGAAGCGACGGTGGCGAGCGAGAGTCAGGCCGTGGCCGTGCCGGCCGGAGGGGGCCCGGCGATGACGAGAACCGAGGTGCGGATGATCAGCTGGCGAATGCGATGACGGACACGGCGATTATCTGCCACTCCTGCGGCGCCAAAGTGCGGGACACGAACGCCCGCTGTCCCCGCTGCCGGGCGTTTCTGGCAAAGTCCCCGGAGACCGTAGCGCCGTCATCGAATCTCGTGCGGAACGTGACACTGGGAATTCTGGGAGTGGCGGTCGTCAGCACCGCTGCGATTCTCTGGAACACCCGCGAGGAACCGGAGCCCCCGCAAGTTGTAGCGGCCGCCGGAGGGGATCCGCTGGCGGGCCGCCGCCCTGCCGAACCCGGCGGGAGCGCCGCGGCCGCCGCGCTTCCGACCGGAGAGATCCCGCCGGATCCGGCTTTCGCACGGTCATCGCGGCTGGTCGATTCGCCGGACCGCGGCGATGAGGCGGCCCTCGAGAGACTGCGCGCGGCGATCGCGCAGAATCCGCAGGACGCCGCGGCGCTCGCCGATGCGGGCCGAGTGCTGCAGACGCTGGGGCGGCTGCGTGAGGCGCTCCAGCCGCTGAAACAGGCCATGGAACTGCAGCCCGATCAATGGGCGCCCGCGTTTGCCTACGGGCTGGCTGCGGCCCGCACCGACGAGTGGTCCGAGGCTGTCGGGGCGTTCGAACGGGCGCGGCGGCTCACGCCTGGGGACGCGCCGACGAGCTACGACCTGGCGCTGGCGCGTCAGAAGCGCCGCGACTACGCGGCAGCGATCGACGAGTACAACGCCGCCATCGGGCTGGATTCGGCGGCGGCCGCGCCGCGCCTCGGCGTGGCGATCTCGCTTGACCGGCTTGGCCGGGCGAGCGAGGCCGCGGACGCGTATCGCGACTATGTCCGTCTCGCCCCGGCCGGCCCCGACGCCGACCGGGTGCGGGCGCGGCTGAAGCGACTGACAGGGTCCTGAGACGGGGCCGGTGGGAACCGTGACCCACCGTTTCTCCTGCTGGAATCCCTGTTCGGCTGGGCTGGCTGCTGGTAAACTGGATCTGCTTCCCACAGGACCAATATGATCAGACGCTGGACGGTTCGATCCGCTCTTCGCGTGCTCTCGGCGGCGCTCGCGGTGTGGTGTGTGGGTTGGCCTGCCGCCAGTGCCGCGCAGCAGGCCCCGCCGTCGCTGGTCGAGCTCGCGCGACAGGAACAGGCGCGCCGCAAGACCGTCAAGGTCGCCTCGAAGGTCTACTCCGACAAGGACCAGCGGGTGGATGCGCCGGCGGCTCCGCGAGGGCAAGGCGGCGTGGCCGCGTCCATACCGGACGCGACCGTGGTGCCTGATGCGCCGCGCCCGACAGAGGCCGCACCGGTGGCGGCCGAAGCGGGCGACCACGACGAGGCCTGGTGGAAAGGGCGGATGAACCAGGCGCGCGAAGAGCTGCGCCGCAATGCGGCGTTCGCGGACGCACTGCAAAGCCAGGTCAATGCGCTCACCGGCGACTACGTCAACCGCGACGATCCGTACCAGCGCTCCAAAATCGGCGAGGACCGCCAGCGGGCGATCGCCGAGCTGGATCGCGTCAAGCAGTCGGCCGAGCAGGCGAAGAAGGCGATTACCGCGATCGAGGAGGAAGCCCGTCAGGCGAGTGTTCCTCCGGGCTGGATTCGCTGACGGCCCGCCCGGCTCCGGCACCGGCACAGATCCTCCTCGTCGAAGACAAAGACTCGCTGCGGGCGATGCTTCGCCACGCGCTCGAGCGGCAGGGCCATGCCGTCCTCGAGGCGCGTGACCAGCCGGAGGCGGTCAAAATCCTGCAGCAGGCGCAGCCGGCGCTGGTGCTGTCGGATCTGCGGCTGCCTGAGGGGGACGGCTTCGGGGTGCTTCGCGCCTCGAAGGAAATCGACGCCGATGTCCCGGTGATCGTGATGACGGCGTACGGCTCGATCGAGGATGCGGTAACCGCGATGAAGGAAGGGGCCCTCGACTTCCTGGCCAAGCCGGTCGATCCCGACCACCTGTTCCTGCTCGTCGGCCGGGCGCTCGAGCAGCGCCGCCTGGTCACCGAAAACCTGTTGATGAAAGAGGAGCTCGCGGTCCGCCGCGGCGCGCCCCTGCTCGTCGGTGACGACCCGTCGCTGCGGAAAGTGTTCGCGTCGATGCAGCGCGCGGCCGCCACCGACACCACGGTGCTGCTCGAAGGGGAGAGCGGCACCGGCAAGGAATTGTTCGCGCGGTCGCTGCATGCGCTCAGCCCGCGGGCCGAGGCCCCGTTTGTCGCGATCAACTGCGCCGCGATCCCCGAGACGCTTTTGGAAACCGAGCTCTTCGGCCACGAGAAGGGGGCCTTCACAGGAGCGATCGCGCGCAAGCCCGGCAAGTTCGAGATGGCGCACCACGGCACCCTGTTCCTCGACGAGATCGGCGATCTCCCGCTCCCGCTCCAGGCGAAGATTCTGCGCGCGCTCGAGGAGCGGCGCTTCGAGCGCGTCGGCGGGACGGCACTGGTGACGGTCGATGTCCGGCTCGTGGCGGCGACCAACAAGGGGCTGCGCGCCGCGGTTGCGGCCCGCCGCTTCCGGGAGGATCTCTACTTCCGGCTGTCGGTGTTCCCGATCATGATTCCGCCGCTGCGCGAACGGGGCGCGGACATTCCGCTGCTCGCGCGCTTCTTCGTCGAGCGCTTCTGCCGCGAGCTGAAGAAGAAGCCGCTGGCGATGTCGCCGCAGGCGCTCGAGGCGCTCCAGGCGTATCGCTGGCCGGGCAACGTGCGCGAGCTGCAGAACTGCATCGAGCGCGCCGTCATCCTTGCCGACGGCGACACGCTCCTCCCACGCCACCTCAATCTGTCGTTCGTCGATCCGTCACCGCCGGCTGAGGCGGTCAACGAGTGGGCGCACGTCGATCTGTCCGGCTCGCTCAGCGACGTCTCGCGCCGCGTGCTGGCGGCGGTGGAGCGCCTGAAGATCGAGGAGACGCTCCGCGAGGCGGACGGCAACAAGGGGCGCGCGGCGGAGCTGCTGCAGATCAGCTACAAGACCCTGATCGCCAAGCTGAAGGAGCTCAAGATCGAATAGCGCCGGTGTTACGGCTTGAGGCCGATCGCCATCAGCGCTTCTCGCAGTTCGTCCAGCGTCACATCGCCGACGGTGCTGGTCGTGCCGATCCCCGTCGGCAGGACGAAATGCAGCCGCCCGGCAATCACTTTCTTGTCGCGCTTGGTCGCGTCGGCGACCTCCGCCGCGGACAGATCGCCGATCGCGGGAAGCGGTCCCAGCGTGGTGATCAGCGCGGCCAGCGCGTCGCGGTCGGCCGACGGGAACACGCCCCGGGCGCCGGCCAATGCGGACGCCGCCAGCATGCCGTAGGCGACCGCCTCGCCGTGGCGGAAGCGGCGGTATTTCGTCACCGCTTCGAGGGCGTGCCCCGCGGTGTGGCCGAAGTTGAGCGTGCGGCGCAGCCCCGACTCCCGCTCGTCCTGCTCTACGATCTCCGCCTTGATCCGGCACGACTCGGCCACGATCGGCAGCAGTGCGCCCGGCTCCCGCGCGAAGAGCGCGGTCAGGTCCCGGCCCGTCCGCTCGAACAGCGGACGGCTCGCAATCACGCCGTATTTCACGACTTCGTACAGCCCGGCGCGGAACTCGCGGCGCGGGAGCGTCGCCAGGAGAGCTGGATCGATGACCACCGCGGCGGGAGGATGGAAGGCGCCGATGAGATTCTTGCCGAGCGGATGATTGACGCCCACCTTGCCGCCGACCGCGCTATCGACCTGCGCGAGCAGCGTCGTCGGTACCTGCACGACGGGGATCCCGCGTAGATAGGTCGCCGCCGCAAAGCCCGCGACGTCGCCGGTGACGCCGCCGCCGAGCGCGACGATGGCGCTGGCGCGATCGGCGCCGGCGCGAATCAACGCATCGTAGATGCGGCCGACGGTCGCGACGTGCTTGAAGCGCTCGCCGTCGGGAATCAGGATCGGCTCCTCGTCACTGACGCCATCCAGCCGCTCGCCGTGGAACCGCCAGACCACCTGGTTCGAGACGATGAAGCGCCGCGCCGGCAGGCCGATCGCATCGAGCAGGGCCGGCAGGCGCCGGGAGGCGTCGGCGGCAATCTCGATCGCATAACTGCCGGTTGAGGTGCGGACGTCGAACCGCACCGGATCCTGCGGCAGCTGTTCAGGGAGGCTCATGGGGTGGCGATGGTAGGATACAGCAACAGGACGGCGTGGAACTTCGCGCGGATTTTCTCATCATCGGGAGCGGCATCGCCGCGCTTCGTGCAGCCGCGGAGCTCGCGGGCGCGGGCGATGTGCTCATCCTCACCAAGGCAGAGCCCCGGGAAGGCAACACCGGCTACGCACAGGGCGGCATCGCGGCCGCGGTCGGCCCAGGCGACACGCCCGAGCTCCATGCCGCCGATACGATCGCGGCGGGCGATGGACTGTGCGACGAGCAGGCGGTGCGCGTGCTGGTCGAAGACGGACCGCGCTACGTGCGTGAGCTGATGGCGTGGGGGGCGCGATTCGACCGCGCGCCCGATGGATCGCCGGAGCTCGCCATCGAAGGGGCCCACAGCGCCCGCCGCGTGCTGCACGCGCACGATGCCACCGGGCGTGAAATCGGCCGGGTTCTCTGGGAGCGCGTATCCACACTGCCGCGCGTCGTCACCCAGGATCATGTTCGGGTCGTGGAGCTGATCGTCGAGGATGGCCGGTGCAGCGGCGCGCGCTTCCTGTCACCGGACGGAACCATGGCGGCGGCGCGGGCCGGCCTGGTGCTGCTCGCGACCGGCGGCGCCGGGCAGATTTACAGCGAGACGACGAATCCGCACGTGGCCACCGGCGACGGGGTGGCGATGGCCTACTGCGCCGGAGCGGCGGTCGCGGACCTCGAGTTCGTCCAGTTTCATCCGACCGCCCTCACCGTTCCCGGGCAGCCGCGCTTCCTGCTGTCGGAAGCGCTCCGCGGCGAAGGGGCGCGCGTCGTCAATGCCGACGGCGAGGCGTTCCTGACCCGCTATGATCCGGCCGGCGATCTGGCGCCACGGGATCGCGTGTCCCGCGCGATCGTGCGCGAGGCGCAGCGGACCGGGCGTCCGGTGTTTCTCTCGCTCGAGCACCTCGATCCGGACTACGTTCACGAGCGGTTTCCGCTCATCTCCGATGCGTGCCGCCGCGCCGGTCTCGACCTGGCGCGAGATCCCGTCCCGATCGGGCCGGCGGCGCACTACGTGATGGGCGGGGTGCAGACCGATCTGGATGGGCGCACGACCATCCCGGCGCTCTTCGCCGCCGGCGAGGTCGCCTGCACCGGCGTTCACGGCGCCAACCGCCTCGCCAGCAACTCGCTGCTCGAGGGGCTGGTCTTCGGCGCGCGCGCAGGACTCACGATGCGCGCGAGCCTCGCGGCCGTGAAACGGGTCCAGGCGCCGGAGCCGGACCGCCCCCACGCGGCAGCCGTCGTCGGCGTCGAGGCCGCGGACGTGTCGGCCCTGATGTGGCGCGAGGTGGGACTGTTCCGCGATCGCGCCGGACTCGAGCGTGCATTGCACCTGCTCGAGCCGGCGTGGCAGGCGCTCGACCAGCGGCTGCGGGGCCGGGAGCCGCTCGACGCGGATGGATGGCGGACCGCCAGCCTCATCACGGTCGGCCGTCTGATTGCGCGCGCCGCACTGCGCCGCGAGGAAAGCCGCGGCGGCCACTACCGATCCGATTTCCCCGATCGCGACGATATACACTGGAAGCGGCGCGTCTCCGAGACACGCGACTGATCGCGCGGCAGCCAGGAGTGTGAGGTCTTCCGCCTGAAGGCGGAAGCCACACGTTTTTTCCAGTTTCTCTAGTCTGTGGCGTCCCCTCGTGAGAAGGCGGCTCTCCGCCTCTTTCGAGGCTGTGGCTTCAGGCGAAGGAGCGGCAGACGCGCATTGATCCGTGGGGTCTTCAGACAGAAGGGCCCGATAGCAGCAAAAAACGACGAGGACGCAACGTCATGGCGGAGCAGAGCGGCGGGAGCAACAAGGGCGGTAAGCCCCAGGCCGGCGACAAGAACAAGAAGGACGCGATGGTCACCGAGATCACCCCTCAGTCCGAGGATTTCTCGCGCTGGTACCTGGACGTCGTGCGGAAGGCGGAGCTCGCCGACTACACGCCGGTCAAGGGCTGCATGGCGATCCGGCCGTACGGCTACGCGATCTGGGAACTGATCCAGCAGGGGCTCGATCGCCGCTTCAAGGCGACCGGGCACGTCAACGCGTACTTCCCGCTGTTCATCCCGGAGAGCCTGCTGACCCGCGAGGCGGAACATGTCGAGGGCTTTTCGCCGCAGGTCGCGTGGGTCACGCGCGGCGGCGACGAGGACCTCGAGGAACGCCTGGCCATCCGCCCGACCTCCGAGGTCATCATCGGCACGATGTACTCGAAGTGGGTGAAGTCATGGCGCGACCTGCCGGTCCTCATCAACCAGTGGGCCAACGTCGTCCGCTGGGAGAAAGTGACGCGGCCGTTTCTGCGCACGACCGAGTTCCTCTGGCAGGAGGGACACACCGCGCACGAGACCGAGGCGGAAGCGCAGGAAGAGACGATGCGGATCCTGGCGATCTACAAGGAGTTCGCCGAGACCGAGCTGGCGATGCCCGTGGTGGACGGGCAGAAGAGCGAAAGCGAGAAGTTCGCCGGTGCGTCGCGCACCTACTCGATCGAGGCGTTGATGGGAGACGGCCGGGCGCTGCAGGCGGGCACCTCGCACAATCTCGGGCAGAACTTCGCGAAAGCATTCGAGATCCAGTTCCAGGGCCGCGACAAGACCGTGCAGCACGCCTGGACCACGTCGTGGGGCGTGTCGACGCGCCTCATCGGCGGCGTGATCATGACGCACGGTGACGACAGCGGCCTGATTCTCCCGCCGCGCGTCGCGCCGCACCAGGTCGTGATCGTGCCGATTCCGCGCGGCAACTGGCAGGAGACGGTGCTGCCGAAAGCGCGCGAGATCAGGGACGAGCTGGTGCAGCAGGGCGTCCGCGTGCTGCTCGACGACAGCGATGCGAACTCTCCCGGCTGGAAGTTCGCCGAGTACGAGATGCGCGGCGTGCCGCTGCGGCTCGAGATCGGTCCGAAGGACATTGAGAAGGCGCAGGTCATGCTCGCGCGGCGGGATACGCGCGAGAAGCTGCCCACGGCGATGGACGGGCTCGCCGCGACGGTGGTCAGGCTGCTCGAGGAGATCCAGAAAGGCCTCTACGATCGCGCCCTCAAGTTCCGCGAAGAGCACACGCAGCGCGTGGGCACCTACGACGAGTTCAAGTCGATCATGGAAGGACGCCCGGGATTCGTCATTGCCGGCTGGTGCGGCAGCGCTGACTGCGAGGCCCAGATCAAGGCGGAGACGCAGGCGACGGTCCGAAATATCCCGTTCGGCGCCGAGAAGGCCGCCGGCACGTGCGTGAAGTGCGGTCAGCCCGCCGCCGGGGAAGCCTGGTTCGCCAAGGCGTACTAAGGGACTCGCCGTGAAGGCGTGCCCCCCAGCAGCTCGCGCGCGGCATCGGGCCAGCGCGATGCGATCCGCCTGATCGCGGCGTGCCGGCGCGTCACCTTGTCGCGCCGGCTGATGGCCCGGAACGTCTCACCGATCTGATGGCGCCAGCGCGCGTCCGCCTCGGACGCTCTCGCGTACGCCGCGGCCAGCGGCTCCAGGCACGATGCGTCGCCAACCGCGTGCAGCGCCGCGAGAAAGGAGACGGGTAGCGGGCCTCGGGTCTGCTCGATCGTCTCGCGCAGGTCGTAGACCGCGACGCGGCTCTCTCGCAGGGCGAGGGCCTGATGCAAGGCGCCCCGTACGGCCCGCCAATCGGCCCGCTTCGCCTCCGCCAGGGGCGAGCCTTCATGCGCGCGCAACGCGTCGATCATTTTCTGCAGCGCGCCCAGCGCCTCCGCCTCGGCCCGATGCTGCACGACCTCTCGCAGGAGAACCGGGGAATCTGGAAACCGGCCCTCGAGCGCATCGCGCCACACCGCGGCGGCGTCAGCCGCGTCGCGGGGCAGCCCCACCGGCCCCCCCTCGAGTGCGGGATCGGGATCGTCCTGCAGTGCCGCGGCCACCCGCGCCTGAATGTCCTCGGGCATGTCCTGAAGCGCTTCGAGCGATGCGCGCCGCACACGGTGCTCTCCAGCGGGATTGAGCGCCGCCGCGACGAGCGTATCCAGCGCCTCGTTGGCGGTCGGCCCGTGCCGCGAGTCGAGCAGCGCGCGGAGCGCCGCCGCGCCGGCCACCGCCAGGTCCCCGCCCTCGGCCATCGCGGCCCGCGCGATCGCGGCGGTGCGTCGATCCCCGGCGGGCTCCAGCGCGCGCAGGATCGCCGTCTTCTCGCCGCGATCGGAGGCGGACCCGTACGCGGCAATCAGGCGATCCACGCCGCGCGCGCCGATCACCGCGAGCCGCGCAATCGCCGCTTCCCGACGCACGTCGTCGCCGCCGCCGAGCGCGGCAACGAGCTGCCGGATCTCGACAGCCGCTGACGCCTTGATGACCATGAAGGGAATCAGTGTAAGGGATCGGGACAAAAAAAAGGGCGGCCCCTTCGGAGGGGCCGCCCTTTTTGTGCGTGGTTCACGGCGATCCTGACGGGTCGCCATGCGGATGCGCCAGCGTCTAGCGCTGGATGCGGACGACCATCGCGGCGC
>JBDTSX010000076.1:0-11915 GCA_039930925.1 Acidobacteriota bacterium
CCACGCGGACGAACGCCGCACGCTGAATTTCGAAGCGGCGGAATCCGTGGCCAGCCACATCGAGGCGGGCGGGATCACTCGGTTTCTGTATGGCGGGAACGCCTTTCTGTACCACATCTCGCTCGACGAATACGGCGGGCTCCTCGGCTGGCTGGCCGGATTCGCGACGTCGCGCTGGCCGATTCCAAGCCTTGGCCCGTCCTTCGGCCATGCCCTGGATCAGGCGAAGCTGCTTCGCCGTCACTCGTTCCGCTGCGCGATGATGCTGCCGTGCGGCGATCCGCGCGACGCGCGCGGCATCGAGGCGCGCCTGCGCGAGATCGCCCACGCCGCCGGTCTTCCGCTGATCGTCTACCTGAAATCGGAGGACGGCTTCGGCGCCGACAAGGAGGACGGGCTGGATGCCATCGGCCGGCTCGTTGACGACGGGGTCGCGGTGGCGATCAAGTATGCGGTGGTCCGCGACGATGCCACGCAGGATGCGTACCTCGATGGGCTGCTGCAGCGTGTCGAGCGCACGCGGGTCATCAGCGGCATGGGCGAGCGTCCGGCGCTGGACCACCTGCGCGACTATCGCCTTGGCGGCCTGACCACCGGCTCAGGCTGCATCGCGCCGCGGCGCTGCAGCGATCTCTTCGACGCCTGCCGGCACGAGGACTGGGCGCGGGCGGAAGGCTTGCGCGCGAACTTCATGCCGCTCGAAGATCTGCGCGATGGGTGGGGGCCGGCCCGCGTGCTGCACCACGCGACGGAGCTCGCCGGAATTGCGCCCGCCGGGCCGATCCCGCCGTACGTCTCGGCATTGTCGTCGCATCAGTTGCGGGAGCTCGCCCCGGTGGCGCGCGCGCTGCGGAATCACGACGCATGACCCGCCCGCGCCTGCTGCCCGGCGACCTTCGTAGCCACCGCTGGTTCGGCCCCGACGACCTGCGCTCGTTCGGCCACCGTTCACGCGCGAAGCAGGCCGGCTTCAGCGAGGAGGACATCACCGGCAAGCCGGTGATCGCCATCCTCAATACCTGGAGCGACGCCAACCCGTGCCACGCGCACTTCCGCGTGCGCGCGGAGGAAGTCAAGCGCGGCATCTGGCAGGCGGGCGGATTCCCGATGGAAATCCCGGTGATGACCCTCGGCGAGACGTTCATGAAGCCGAGCACGATGCTCTACCGCAACCTGCTCGCGATGGAGGCGGAGGAAGCGCTCCGCTCATATCCCGCGGACGGCGTGGTGTTGATGGGCGGGTGCGACAAGACCGTGCCCGCGCTGGTGATGGGGGCAACGAGCGCCAATCTCCCGGCGATCCTGGTCCCGGCCGGGCCGATGCTGCGCGGCAACTGGCGCGGCCAGATTCTTGGCTCCGGCAGCGATGTCTGGAAGTACTGGGCCGAACGGCGCGCCGGGACGCTGGACGAATGCTCGTGGCGTGAAATGGAAGACGGCATCGCCCGGTCCTTCGGGACGTGCATGACGATGGGGACGGCGTCGACGATGGCGGCCGCGGTTGACGCTTTGGGACTGACGCTGCCCGGGGCTTCCTCGATTCCGGCCGCCGACTCCGCGCATCCCCGGATGGCCACCGCCAGCGGCCGGCGCATCGTCGAAATGGTCTGGGAGGATTTGAAGCCGCGGGACATCCTGACCACCGAGGCCTTCGAGAACGCCGTCACCGCCGCGATGGCGCTCGGCGGATCGACCAACGCGATCATTCACCTGATCGCGATGGCCGGCCGCAGCGGCGCGCGCCTCGATCTCGATCGGTTCGACGCGCTCTCCCGCCGGACGCCGTTTCTCGGGAACATCCGGCCGTCGGGTCAATACCTGATGGAGGACTTCTTCTACGCCGGCGGCCTGCGCGCCCTGCTCGCCCGCCTGCGCGACTGCCTGCACGTGGACTGCGTCACCGTCAACGGCCGCACGCTCGGAGAGAACCTGGAAGACGCGGTCGGGTGCAACGACGAGGTGATCGCGCCGCGGGAGAGGCCGCTCGGGCCAGAAGGGGGGGTCGCGGTGCTGCGCGGCAACCTCGCCCCCAACGGCGCGGTGATCAAGCACACCGCGACCGAACAGCGGCTGCTGCAGCATGCCGGCCCAGCGGTGGTGTTCTCCGACTACAACGACCTCGCGGCGCGCATCGACGATCCGGCGCTCCCCGTCACCGCCGACTCGGTCCTGGTGCTGCAGAATGCGGGACCGCTCGGAGGTCCCGGCATGCCGGAATGGGGCATGCTGCCGATTCCCAAGAAGCTGCTCGCGCAGGGCGTCCGAGACATGGTGCGCGTCTCCGACGCGCGGATGAGCGGCACGAGCTACGGGGCGTGCGTCCTGCACGTCGCGCCGGAGTCGTTCATCGGCGGGCCGCTCGCGCTGGTCCGGGATGGCGACATCATCGAGCTCGACGTCCCGGGCCGGCGGCTGACACTACAGGTCTCCGACGACGAGCTCGCGCGGCGCCGGGCCGAATGGAAACCGCGGCCGGCGCCATACCCGCGCGGGTTCGGCCTGCTCTATGCGCAGCACGTGCGGCAGGCGGACCAGGGCTGCGACTTCGACTTCCTCGAGGGCACGGCGCCGATCGCCGAGCCCGAGATTCATTGATCCGCGATCGGTGACTGACGACGGTTCTCCACAGTCCGTGCCGTCCGCCTGAAGCCGGACGCTACGGATCGTTACGGGCGGGCGTCGCGATGCGAACGTCTCGGTAGCGTCCGGCTTCAGCCGGACGATTGCGGTCGCGAAACCACGTCTAGCGATTGGTGATCAGCGAGAGATCGATTTTTCGCTGCTCATCCTCGCCGAGCACGACGGCGGTGGCTTCCTTCGACAGTTGCTCGAAGAACTCCTGATCGGCGGCCGACTGAGGCACGTTGACGCGCGCGCGCGACGTGGCGGCCATCCAGTACCGGCCGGGCATGAGGCCGGTGACGCGGAAATGACCGTCCGCGTCCACCGGCGCGCGGCGGGTTCGCGTCGAGTTGGTGCGCCACAGCGCTTTGTCCTCCGAAAACACGATCACCCCGGCGTCCGCCGCAATCCCCCCGGCCGCGTCGGTGACGCTGCCTTCGAGCGTCGACGCGCGCGACGTCAGCGTGAGGGTGACGCGGTCGTTGGTCTTGAACTCGTGCGGTGTGTCCGTAATCTCTTCGCCGTTCACCGTGACCGACTTGACGAACTGGTTCGGCACGAACGCACGCAGCAGGACTTCCCCCATCAGCCCCTTCATCGTGAAGGCGAACTCCGGCGTCAGGGTCGCGGGCTCCGGCGATGGGCTGCCGGCGCTGTCTTCGGGATTGCCCAACATCGCCGAGACGCGCATCGTACTGGGCAAGGTGCCGGTGGGCGGACCCTGCTCGAAGACGACGTGACCGCCGATCGCGGCCCCCGGGCCGGTCATGATCGTCAGGTTGTCCACGTCCCCGGCAATCGTCAGCGGCACGCTGGCCATTTCACCGGGCTCCACCGGCGCTCCCGACATCCCACGACCGGCGCTTTGCCGGATCTGCCGGACAATCACGCGGTAGCTGCCCGGCGGAATGTTCCGCATCTGAAACTGTCCTTGCTCATCGGTCGACGCCCCGAAGAAACCGCCACCGCCCGCGACGCGCGATGCGAGCTGGAGGTCGGTCCGGGCGGCGATGCGGCCCTGCGAATCGGTGACCAGGCCAGACACATGGAACAACCGGCCCTGCACCATGCGGATTTCAATTCCGCTCGTCTCCGCGCCGGTCCGGACACGAACGCGCTGCGCCCCGGCGTCGTCGGTGGCGCCCGGATAGTAGGTCGTCATGAAGCCGATCTTGTCTTCGTCGGACTCCGGCTGGGCGTTCGGGCCCACGTAGTTGACGCCGCGAGCTTCGGCCGCAACTGCGTAATCCCCGGCGGCAAGCCCGTAGAGGCGGAACTGACCGAGATCATCAGTCTGAGTGCCGCCGCCGGTCCGCTGTCCTCGGGAGAGGCCGGGCGAGAACAGGAGCGTGTAGACCTGCACGCGGACGAGCGGGTCGCCGTTCTCGTCGGTCACGCGGCCGGCGATCACCGCGCCTCGGGGCAGCGCGATGGTCACCTTGTCGAAGGTCTGCCCCTCGGCGAGTGCAATCGGCGTCCCGAGATCCCTCATGAACGGTCCGGTGGCGCTCTTGGCGCCGTACGCCATACCGACGTACTGCCCGGCGTACTGGGCCGGTGACACCGCGATCTGATATCTGCCGGCCGGCAGGCCCGCAAACGCGAAGGTACCCTGCGAATCAGTGACGGCGCTGCGTGGCCTGACCACCGGCGCCGTTCCCCGCAGGATCTGAGCCGCCTCTGAAGGCGCCGATGAATTCCCGGGCGGAACCGCACCCCGGCCAGCGGCCGAGCCCGGAACAAACATCGGAAGCAGGTTGACGTTGGCGCGCCGGATGGCATTCCCGGTGTCGGCCGCGACGACGCGGCCGCGGATGGCGGCGGTTCCGGCCGGTTCGGCGCGTTGGATGGGGTCCCTGGGAGGTGGGCCCGCTGTCGGACGCGGTGACGGCGGCGCCAGTTGCGCTGCGGCTGCGGCAACGACGACGATGACGGCGGCAAAACGCACGTGAACCTCCCGGGAGAGGGGCGAACGGCGGACAGCGTCGTGTGGGCTCCTGGCGTCCCCCGCCCTCAGGCGGACAATCACCCCTGCGGCGGCGGCCACGAGCAGCACGAATTCTTCAACCCGCTGGTCAGGCGAGCCGGAAGGTTGGACACCCGACCGGGCCGGCGAGGTCCGCTACGGAACGAATATCGCCCCGCCGTCGCCGGGGCTCGGAACGGGAGGCTCGATCGGCCAGCCAAACGCCTCGAGCGCCGACGCGGCCAGGCGCCGGACGTCCGCCCAGTGGTCGCTGCTGCGCAGGGCCGCCTCCGTCCACAGTTCCACGTCGAACTCCGCGCCATCCCGCGACATCGTCGCAAGTTTCTCCTCGATGGCCGCCAGCGACTCGGTTTGGGTCGCGCTCAACTCCTCCTCGTAGCTGCTGCGCACATGGGATGCCCAGTGATCGAAATCAAAGGCCAGGTCGTCTGCCTTCGGGACAGTTTCCGGAAAGAGCGCCCGCTGTTCGGAGCCGGCGGTGGCGAGGCCCTGCAGGCTCCATCGGAGCTGGTTGAAATCCGAGCTGCGCTGTCCGTCTTCGCCGGGCATGGTAGCCGGAATCGTAACACCGTTCCGGCGGGGCTATTCGCCGGGGAACCGGGCTGCCTCCGCAGTATAATCACGGTCAAAGATGCATCCCTGGCACGATAGCTACATCGACGACAAGGTCATAGCGACGGCATTTCCGGTCGTCATCGAAATCCCGAAAGGGAGCAAGAACAAGTACGAGCTGGACAAGGAGACCGGCCTGCTGCGGCTCGACCGGGTCTTGCACAGCGCGGTCTACTATCCGGCCGACTACGGCTTCATTCCGCGGACCTACTGCGACGATGGCGACCCGCTGGATGTGCTGGTGCTCAGCCAGGAGCCGGTGTATCCGCTGACGATTGTCGAAGCGCGCGCCATCGGCGTGATGCGGATGCGCGACGAGAAGGGCATCGACGACAAGATCGTGGCGGTCAGCGTCCGCGATCCCTCGTATTCGGACTACACCGACAAGGCGCAGCTCCCCAACCACATGCTCCGCCAGGTGCGCCGCTTTTTCGAAGACTACAAGGTCCTAGAACAGAAGCAGGTGATGATCGATGACATGCTGGGGCCGGAAGAGGCGCTGGCGATCATTGCCGAGGCGCTGGAGTTGTACCGGAAGCTGCGGCGCGGCGAGCTCGCGCACGTTCGCATCACGTAGCCGCCAATCCCGATGCCGGATGGCGGGCCCCAGACCGCCCCTTCAACGACCCACGCGGACGAGCAGCATCAGGCCCGACGACCACGCCAGCGTGACCTCGACGAACCCGGGGCGGTTGCGCAGCCGGTCGATGAGCACCGGGACACGGGGTGCGTGCTCCACCGGCCAGTTCGGTTGCGGCAGCAGATCGTCAACGAGATACATGCCGCCGATCGTCAGCAGCGAGAGCGCCTCGTCCAGGTGGGTGAACTTGCCCGGCCAGGCATCGGCGTAAATCAGGTCGAAACGTCTGCGCCGACGCCTGCTCCAGAAACGCCCCGCCGTCACCGAGCTGAAACGTGACGCGAGGGTCGTCTCCCAGATGACGCCGCGCGACCTCCTGCACCGGCGCCTCGGTGTCAATCGAGAGCAGCCGGGCATCTCGATCCATGCCGTCCAGGAGCCAGGCGGTGCCCACGCCGGTGCCGGTGCCCAGCTCCAGCAGCCGGCCGCCCGGCTTCGACGCCGCGAGCACGCGCAGCACCGCGCCTGTCCGGGGGTCGGAGGCGAGTGTGAACCCCAGACGCTGCGTGTCGTCAGTCAGCCTCTCGAGGGCGGCGGGAGCGCGCACGGCCGAATCATCCATCACCGATCACTCCCAGGGTCCGGCTGAAGCCGGACAACAGATACTCTGAATCCGACGCCCCGAGCCCCGAGTCCCGAGCCCCGAGCCCCGACCTGGATCGCGGCTTCAGCCGCGACGCCGGGCGCGATCGATCTCGCTCGTGACAACCTCGCGGACCACCGATTGCGGACGCTGGTTCACGGTCAGGAACATGCGCCCGAGATATTCGCCGATCAGCCCCAGCATGACGAGTTGTGTCCCTGAAAACACCAGCACCGTCGCCATCACCCATCCCCAGCCGTAGGCGGGGCCGCGGTTGAAGTACCACAGCCACACGACGCAGGCGAAGGCGCAGAGCCCGGCCGTGGCGGCAGCGAGCCCGAGCACTGTCGCGGCCCGCAGCGGCACCACCGAGAAGTTCAGCCAGGCGCTCAACCACAGGCGCACGAGACGCCGAAGCGTGTACCCGCTCGCCCCGGCCTGACGGACGTCGTGCTGGACGGTGAGCGATCCGATGCGCTGCGTGACCTGCAGCAGCAGTCCATCGAGATACGGATACGGCCCGGAGTAGCCCGTTACCTGCGCGGCGGCAAACGCGCTCACGCAACGGAAGCTGGAGAGATAGAACCCCGTCGGCTTGTCGAGCGCGAATCCGGTCATCCGGTTGGTGAGCCAGCTGCCCGCGTTGCGCCAGATCGAATGCTGCTTCACGATGTAGTGGCCGAACACCACGTCCAGTCCCGTGTCCCTGGCGTGCCGCCACAAGCGCACCGCTTCGACTGGCGGGTTCTGCCCGTCGTCGTCGAGATTGACGATGTGGGCGCCGCGCGCGTGGCGCCAGCCGGTCAACACCGCGTTGTGCTCGCCGAAGTTGCGCGCGTGCTCGACCAGGGTGATCGGAATCCGCGCGCTTCGCACCAGCTCCCGGCAGATCTGCGCCGTCTCGTCCGCGCTGCCGTCGTTGACGAGCACCAGCTCGTGGCCCCCTTCCACGGTCAGGTTTTCGATGTCCTGGACGAGTGGCCGGATCGTGGCGGCGCTGTTGTACAGCGGAATGACGAAGGTCAGAGCAGGTGTCACGCGAGAACGCTCCTGGCTGCCGCGCTGGCGTCCGCCGGCATTCAGCCCGGCGGGACGTGCCATCCGTGAGTCGAACGGTTGATGTGATTCGTCTCGATGCTACGACGATCGGCAGATGGCTGCAAAGGGTCCGTCGTGCCGGCGCGACTCACGAGAGCAAGTACTGCCGGGCGAGCGTCTCGAAGGCGGCCACCTGACCGCGCTGCCACGCGTCTTCGTATCCGAGCTCGCGCGCCATCAGCGCCGCCACCGCAGGAGCCATCCGGATCGCCGCCGCCGCATTGAGGAACAGCGCGCGGCAGCGCCGCGCCAGCGCATCCTCGACAGTACGCGCCATCTCCATGCGGGCCGCCCACACGATCTCCGAACCGGTGTACGGCAACGCCGCGTCCAGAGCCACGCCCAGCGACGGATCGGCACGCGCCAGATCGCGGATCGCCGCGGCATCCGACCCATAGAGGCCCAGGCCGGGGACCGTTCTCCGTGACGCGCCCGATTGCGTGTCCCCGCCGGCGCCGTGAATCGGCAGCGCTGCGGTCACGCACGGCCGCTCGGGCAGCCGGGCAAAATCCACCGCCTGGTTGACGGTGTCCTCCGCCATATGCCGGTAGGTCGTCCACTTGCCGCCCGCCGTCGTCAGGAGCCCGGACGCATCGAAGTGGATCGTGTGATCGCGCGACAACGCCGCGGTGATTCGGCTGTCACCGCTGCGCACGAGCGGACGGATGCCGGCAAAGACGCTCAACACGTCCGCCCGGGTCGGCGGTTTGTGCAGGTAGAGCGACGCCGTCTCCAGGATGAACGCCACTTCGGTCTCGAGCGCCTGCGGCTCGAGCACCGGCTGCGCAATCGGCGTGTCCGTCGTCCCGACCACGGTGTGCCCGTGCCAGGGAATCGCGAACATCACCCGGCCGTCGCGCGTGTGCGGCACCATGATCGCGCTTTCTCCGGGCAGGAACGATCGGTCGAAGACGAGGTGGATGCCCTGGCTGGGCGCGATCAGCGCGGGCGCATCCGGTTCCGCCAAACGGCGCACGCCGTCCGCGAACGGTCCCGTCGCATTGATCACGACGCGGGCTCCCGCGCGCAGCTCGCCGCCGGTTTCCACGTCGCGCGCCACGACGCCGTCAATCGTCCCGTCCGATCCACGCGTCAAGCCGATGACCTGCGCGTAGTTGAGGAGCGCCGCGCCCTGATCCCCTGCCGTCTCCATCAGGTTCACCAGCAGCCGCGCATCGTCGAACTGACCGTCGTAGTAGACGACGCCGCCGCGGAGTCCCTCGGTTCGGATGGTCGGTAGCCGCCGCAGGGTCTCGGCGCGTGACAGGATCGACGAATCGCCGAACCCGTACTTGCCCGCGAGCAGGTTGTAGACCTTGAGACCGAGGCCGTAGAACGGCGTCTCCCACCAGTCGTAGTTGGGCACGACGAACGGCAGGTTGCTGACCAGGTGCGGTGCGTTCTGCCGGAGAATGCCCCGTTCCTTCAGCGCCTCCATCACCAGGGCGATGTTGCCCTGCTCCAGATACCGCACACCGCCGTGGACCAGCTTGGTGCTGCGGCTCGACGTGCCCTTTCCGAAATCGCTTTGCTCGAGGAGCAGGACCGAATACCCGCGCGACGAGGCGTCCACCGCCACGCCTGCTCCGGTCGCGCCGCCGCCGATCACCACGAAATCCCACGATCCCTGATGCCGCTCGAAGCGAGCGAGCATCTCCTCGCGATTCATCGTGGCAACCAGCGGGAACGGCAGAGCATGGGGGACGGTGATTCTATCGCTGATCGCGCGTCCCGGCGCACAATCGGGGCTCGGGGCTCGGGTCTCCGGGCCGGTCAGCGCCGCGGAAATTGATCGGGGTTGTTCGTGAACAGCGCATCGACCCCGTAGTCGTAGAGAAATTTCGCCATTTCCTCCTTGACCGACGCAAACGCGCCGGTGTTCGCGGAGCTGAACGTCCAGGGCGTGACGGTCAGTCCGGCCGCATGCGCCCAGCCGACCAGGGCCGGTTGCCGGTCCACCAGCACTTTGTTCGGCGCCACGCCGTTGGCCCAGGTGGCAATCTCGCGCATCTTCTCGACGCTGTCCAGCCGGCCGGCGCCGAGCGGATCGACCAGGAACACACGCGGCACCCGGGGCAGATCTTTGGCGAGTTGCTTCAGCGTCGTGTCGTCGAACGACTGGATGATGACCGGCGTCTTCGGATCGGCCACCAGATTGTTCTTCTGGAGAATGGCCGCGAGCAGTGTCTCCGGATGGACGCCGCGCTGCCGGTAGAATTCCGGATCCTTCAGCTCGGGATACAGCCCCGCCTTGCCGCGCACGAGATCGATCGCTTCCTGGAACGTCTGAATGCGCGCGCCGGCAAACTTCGCGTCGAACCACGAACCCGCGTCCAGCCGCTTGATCTCGGCCAGCGTGAAGTCGTGCACGAGCCAGCGGCGGCGTGGAGCCGGCGAGCCCGGTGACGCCGGCGGCGCGGACGACGCAGGCGTGCCGGCGTCGGCGACCGATCGATCGGGAAAGACCTCTTCGACGTTGGTCGTGCGCTCGAGGGTCAGGTCGTGGATGCAGATCAGCACGCCGTCCTTGGTCACGGCCAGATCCGGCTCGACGAAGTCCGCCCCCTGCGTGATCGCCAGCGTGTAGGCGGCGGGGGTGTGCTCGGGCGCATAGGCGGATGCGCCGCGGTGCGCGATCAGCTGCTTCCTCGCCGCGGCTTGCGGGCGGGCGCCGTCGGCGCTGACTCCTCCGGGGGGCATCAGCACCAGAGCTGAACAGAAGAGCGCCGATTGCACAAGCGCACTGGTCAGGCCGAAGCCGGACCCGGCCGACTGCCTCGAACGTTGACCGGACATCAGAACGGCGCGTCGAATCATGCGTCTCCCCAGGTGCCCTGTTCGGGCGTGATGGCGTGGCGTGAGAGCGATCGTGGACCGCCGGGGCCGGGCCCGTCAAGGCGGCGGCGCTGGTCCGCACTATAATCCACGCGCCCATGCTCACCTTCCTGAAGCCCGCCCCCGCGGCCCCGCCGGTGCCCGCGACCGAGGTCGATCGCGAGTACCGAAGGCAGCGCCGTCGGGTGTTCATCGGGATCTTCGCGGGATACGCCGCCTATTACCTGGTGCGGAACAACCTGGCGCTCGCCATCCCCGACATCCTGCGCGAACATCCGGAATACTCGAAGGCCCAGCTCGGGCTGGCGCTGACCGGGCTGTCGCTCGCCTACGGGCTCTCGAAATTCCTGATGGGGACCGTTTCCGATCGCAGCAACCCGAAATACTTCCTGCCGCTCGGGCTGCTCATCTCGTGCGCGATCATGGCCGCGTCGGGGTTCTTCAGGGCGCTGTACGCCTCGCTCGGCCTGATCATCCTGCTCCAGACCGTCAACGGGTGGGTGCAGGGCATGGGCTGGCCGCCGTGCGGCAAGAGCATCGTGCACTGGTTCAGCACGCGCGAACGCGGGCGCGTGGTGTCGGTGTGGAACGTCGCGCACAACGTGGGTGGCGCCCTGGTCGCCAACTTTGCGCTGCTCGGCGTCACGCTCTTCCACGATTGGGGCGCCAAGTTCTATTTCAACGCGGCGATTGCCGCGGTGGTCGCCGTCGGCGTCTTTTTTCTGCTGCAGGATACGCCGCAGTCGCTGGGCCTTCCACCGATTGAGGAGTACAAGAACGACTATCGGCCGGACTACAGCGCGGACCACGAGCGAACGTTCACCGTCCGGGAGATCCTCTTCGATCACGTGCTGAACAACCGCTACCTCTGGGCGATCGCGATCGCCAACGCCTTCGTCTACTTCGTGCGGTACGGCGTAGTGAACTGGATTCCGACCTATCTCGAGACGGCCAAGGGCTTTTCGTTTCAGCAATCGAGCCTGGGGTGGAGCCTCTACGAGTACGCCGCCATTCCCGGCACGATCGTCTGCGGATGGGTGTCCGACACCGTCTTCAAAGGACGCCGCGCCCCCGCGACCATTCTCTTCATGGGGCTCACGCTGCTCGCGGTGGTCGTCTACTGGCTGAACCGGCACGGCCCGCTGTGGATCGACTATGCGGCGCTGATCGCGATTGGATTCCTGATCTATGGCCCGATCATGATCATCGGGCTCCACGCGCTCGACCTCGTGCCGAAAAAGGCCGCCGGCACCGCCGCCGGGTTCACCGGCTTCTTCGGCTACGTATTCGGGTCGGCGATTGCCGGCACGGGCGTCGGCTGGATCGCCGATCGATGGGGATGGAACGGGGTCTTCATCACGATGGTCGTCTGCTGCGTGCTCACCATCCTGTTCAGCGCCATGACGCTCGGGCACAAGGTCGAGAGCGGCGGCCGCGCGTCTCCGGCCAAGTGACTCGAAACGAACGGCTTGTGTGCTTCCGCTCCACTGCAGCGCGCCCGGAGGGCCGGGAGGGGAGTCCGGGTAAGTCCTCCCCGC
>JBDTSX010000077.1:0-11912 GCA_039930925.1 Acidobacteriota bacterium
CGCCGCCCCGCGGCGGTGCGGTCAGCACGCCCGCGACCGTCGCGGCATCATCGACGTTGGCGATGAACACGCCGGCGCTGTTCTGCTCGAGCCCGGCGCCGTACGCCCAGTGCAGCTGCCAGATGTCCTCGAGGCCCGGCGACGAACGCATCGTCGCCAGCGCCTCGAGGCCGCCGCCTTTGCGCGTGCCGTTCTGCATGATCGCGACCCGCGGCCGGACGGCGTGCACGACCACCGGCGATCCCGATTGATCCAGCCCGTGGTGCGTGACGAAGTACACGTCCACGGTCCCCACCGGATTGTTGGGGCACATCAGCTCCGATTCCTTGTTCCACAGCAGGTCGCCGAGGTCGATCGCGCGGAAGCGCCCGAACGTGACCACGCTGCCGACCGACTGCCCGTTGTCGTCGGTGGCGGAGGCCTCCTTCGGCGCGATTTGCGCGCACGCCGGGTTCGGCCGGCCGCCGCCCGGCAGCGGCGTCTTGATCGCCTGCCCCGCCGACGTCACGATCCGCCAGTCCAACCCGGTGATCGGCACGCGATCGCCGGGCTTGACGACCGTGTGTTTCGCCTTGGCGTAGAGCTCGGGGTAGATCGTTTGCGCGAAGCCCGGCACCTGCTCGCGCGTTTCCACCGACGGCCCGTGGTCGATGAAGTGGCCGATCGGAATGCGCTTCGCCAGTTCTTCCATGCCGCCGATGTGATCGACGTGATAGTGCGTCGAGATCAGGTAGTCAATCTGTTTCAGGCCGGCGTCGTTCACCGCCGCCATGATCCGATCGGTGTCCCGGCCGCCGGGATTGCCGGAGTCGATCAGCAGCGACTGACCGGTCGGCGACACGTAGAGCGCCGCCTTGCCCCCCTCGGTGTCCACCACATAGATCTGCAGCGGTTTGGTGGCCGTGCCCTGAGCAGCGAGCGATACCGTCAGAGCGAAGAGAGGCAGCAGAACTGCCACCGCGCGTTTCATGCACGACCTCCGAAGCGGTTGAACGAAAAGCGACCGGGAACCAGGCATTATGTCACTTGATCGGCGAGAAATCGGCCGGCTCGACGAACACCGAGGTGACCTTCGTGGTCAGCGCGCCGTCCTTCTCCGAGTCCGCCTTGGCCTTCACCCAGTCCGGGTCCGCGCGAAACGCCGCCCAGTTCTTCGTGGCGTCTTCCCGGCTCGGATGCGCGAGCACGTAAATCAGCGTGTTGTCCTTGTCGGGCGCGTCGAGTGGCGTGAAGTAGGCCACGCTCTCCATGTGCTGCTTGTTGAACAGCCGGATCGTGTGATCGCGGAAGCGGCTCTTGAGCGCCTCGAGTTTTCCCGGAGGGGTCGTGTAGGTCCGGATCTCGAACACCCGGTTGGCGGCGGCCGCCTGGACGGTCACCGCCGGCGAGGTGATGCCGCGAACGCCGAAGCCGGCGGCAAACGCGAACACGGTCACGGCGAAAATGGGGAGTCTCTGGGACATTGGGGGCTCGATTCTGAGAAGTTTTAGGTTTTAGGGTTTTAGAGTTTTAGAGTCGTTCGCGTTCGCGTTGGGGTTCGGTGGTTCGGGTTCGGGTTCGGGTTCGGGTTCCGGGTTCGAGTTCTTCGCGTCGTTCAGTTGTTCGCGTCGTCTCGGCCCTTCGATTCGGCTCGAGACCGAACCGAACTGAACGGAACGGAACGGAACGGAACCGAACCGAACCGAACCGAACCGAACTGAACCCCTACGTAGAACCCGACCTAGAATTTTAAAACCCTAAAACCTAAAACCCCCTTCTCACCCCTGTTCACCTTGCTATCCAGCCGCCGTCGACGAAGAGCGTCGTGCCGGTGACATAGGACGACGCCTCTGACGCGAGGAACACGACCGCGCCGGTCAGTTCCTCGACCTCGCCCCACCGGCCCATCGGAATCTGCGCGACGAATTGCGCGTACTTGACCGGATCGTCCATCAGCGGCTTGTTCATCTCCGTGCCGAACGCGCCGGGGCACAAGGCGTTCGCGGTCACGCCGGTGCCGGCCCACTCGAGCGCCAGCACCCGCGTCAGGTTGATGATCCCGGCCTTGGACGACGCATAGGGCGCGCGGCCCGGGAGGGCGATGACGCCGAGCACTGAACCCAGGTTGATGACGCGGCCCCAGCCCCGTGCCACCATGCGCGGGCCGATCGCGCGGGCGCACAGGAACGGCCCCTTGAGGTTGGTGTCGATGACCGCATCCCAGTCCGCCTCGGTGAGGTCCTGGACCGGTCCACGGATGTTGATCCCGGCGTTGTTGACGAGAATGTCGATCTGCCCCAGTTCGCGCTCCGCCTCCGACGCGAGCCGCTCGACGTCCTCGAGCTTGGTGACGTCCGCGGCGAACGCGCGCACCTTCCGGCCGGTGGACGCGGCAATGCCCTCCGCCGCCGCCTGACAGCTCTCGTGCGATCGGCCCGACAGCGCAATGTCCGCACCCGCTTCCGCCAGCGCCGTGGCCATCGTCAAGCCGAGCCCGCGCGCGCCGCCGGTGACGAGCGCCACTTTGCCATCGAGCCGGAATCGATCCAATACGGTCTTTGTTGCCACTAGCAGTCCTGCTCCTGGTCCTTCCGCCTGAAGGCGGAAGCTACGAATTCAATGTTTGAAGCCCGCTTCCGAAGCCTCAGCACGCGTTAGTGGTTAAGGGCCGGTTTCCGTCCCGAAGCTCCAGCACGCATTCAATTTTTGAAACCCGCATCTGGTCCGCCTACGCGCGGAAGGTTCGAATCATCGCCCAACTTTCGAATCCCTCACAATCTCTGACTCGCGTGCTCCGCCTCCCGCCGGGCGGGAGCGACGCACCTGACGGACGACGATTCACAAACCGGATACCGTCCGCCGGATCGCCGGCCTACTGCGGGATCAGGCGAGCCACAGTGCCGGGCGTGGAGTCGGACAACCTCTGTCCAGGCAACTGAAGCGTCACGTAGAGATATCCGTCGGGCCCCTGGACCACGTCGTGGACGCGGCCGAACTGGTTGAACACCGCTTCCTGCACGGTGACCTTGCCGCCGCTGACCTCGAGCCGCCGAAGTTGCTGGCCGGCCAGGCAGCTCACGAACAGATTGTTTTTCCAGCCCGGGTACTTCGAGCTGGTGCTGAACACCATGCCGCTCGGCGCCAGCGTAGGCGTGTAAAAGACGATCGGGGACTCCATCCCCTCGTGCGTGCGCTCGGTGATGCCCGGCTGGTTGCCGTTGGTGATGACGCCCCAGCCGTAGTTGTGACCCGGCTTGATGATATTGATCTCGTCGCCACCCTGCGGGCCGTGTTCCGACTCCCAGAGCTCTCCCGTGACCGGATCCCAGGCCAGTCCCTGCGGATTGCGATGTCCGTAGCTCCAGATCGTCGGGACGGCGTCGGGGCGTTTCACGAACGGATTGTCCTTCGGCACCGACCCGTCGTCGTTCACGCGGTGGATTTTGCCGAGCGGATCGGCAAGGTTCTGCGCGTGAACCATGTTGTTCTTCTCGCCGAGCGTGTAAAACAGGTGGCCCTGCTTGTCGAACAAGAACCGCGATCCGTAGTGGGCGTTCGTGGAGCTGTAGAACTCCGGCTTCGCCCGGAAGATGATCTGCTGATCGGTCCACTGATTGTTCTTGTTGATCTTGCCGCGGACGATCACCGTCATCGACGGCGGATCGGGCGGGCCGCCCCGCCCTCTACGTTGCGGTGCCACAGGCGGCGCCGCGGTGGCTGGCGCGGGAGGAGCCCCAGCGGCTGCGTCACCCGGCGCGGGCGCTGCCGGAGGCGCGGGGGCCGCTGGCGGAGGCGGGGGCGCCGTGTAGCCGGGCAGGGTCTCCGCATACGACAGATAGATCCAGCCGTTACTGGCGTACTTCGGATGCACTTCGACGTCCAGCAGCCCCCCGTCCTGCTTCTCCCACACTTTCGGGAGACCGGTGACTTCGACGTCGGGCTTGCCTTTCTCCACGATCCGCAGCCGCCCGGGCCGCTGGCTGACGAGCAGCCGGCCGCCAGGCAGGAACGCGAGTCCCCATGGGGTCTCGAGATCCCTCGTGACGACCTCGATCTTGAACGTCTGTTTCTCGGATTTGACGATCTGACCGTCGGGATCCCGCACCAGCGCGGGCCTGGCCGCGGCGGGCGCCTGCGCTCCCGCGGCAGTGGTCTGCGGGGCGGGAGCCTGTCCCTGCGCAGACATCGCCTGGACCGTGAACACCGTGCCGACCACGACCGCAGCCCCGGCTATCGTCCGAATCGACGACATAACAGCTCTTCCTTTTAGATGAACGCGCGAAACCGAATCCGCGGAGGATAACAATACACCCTCGCAGCGGCCGTCGTCACGCACACAGCCGCCCGATCTCCGGCTGCAGATCCAACCGTGTCCTCCCGCTGCCGCCGGACCTGTGCGGCGTGCAACCGGCTCGACGCCGCCCCTGACCGACGCCCTCTCCGCTAGTCGAATGGGAACCCCGCGTAATTCTCGGCCAGGCTTCGCATCGCGGCCTTGGAGCTGACGAGATACTCGAGCTCGGCCCGCTGCCGCCGATGGTCGAACGGATTGGTGCTGTCGGACCGGTGCAACATCGAAGTCATCCACCACGAGAAGCGCTGCGCCCGCCAGGTCCGCCGCACGGCACGATCTGAATACTCAGCCAGGAGCGTTTCGTCTCCGCTCCTGTAGAAAGACGACAACGCCGCCGACAGCCGGTGCACGTCCGCCATCGCCAGATTCAGTCCCTTCGCGCCCGTCGGGGGCACGATGTGGGCGGAGTCGCCGGCCAGGAACAGCCGTTCAAAACGCATCGGCTCCACGACGAAGCTGCGCATCCCGGTAATCCCTTTCTGCAGAATCGGACCGACATTCGGCTCCCATCCGTCGTCGGTCCGCAAGCGTGCGATGAGCTCGGTCCAGATCCGATCGTCGGACCACTGATCCAGGTCTTCGCCGGGCCCGCACTGCAGATACAGGCGGGTGACCGATGGGGATCGCATGCTGAAGAGCGCGAACCCGCGGTCGTGATTGCTGTAGACCAGCTCGTCGGACGCGGGAGCCGCGTCGGCGAGAATCCCCAGCCACGCGAACGGATACTCGCGCTCGTAGGTGCGAAGGTGCGACGCGGGGATCGCCGGACGGCAGATGCCGTGAAACCCATCGCAGCCGGCAATGACGTCGCACGTGAGCTCGTGGGTCTCGCCGGCCTGACGAAACTGGATCCCCGGCGCGGCCGCCTCGAGGCGGTGCACGCTGAGCTCCTCGACCTCGAAATGCAGCGGCCGCCCGCTCGCGACGCGCGCCGCGATCAGGTCTTTCACCACTTCGTTCTGGCCGTACACGGTGATCGCGCGGCCCCCGGTCAGCGCCGCCAGATCGATCCGGTGCCGCCGACCGCCGAACGCCACGTAGAGGCCCTCGTGGCGCAGCCCCTCGCGGCGGAGGCGGTCGCCGACGCCGGTGTCGATCATCAGGTCCACCGTCCCCTGCTCGAGGACGCCGGCCCGCACCCGTTCGACGACGTAGGCCTGGCTGCGATGTTCGAGGATGACGGAATCGATTCCGGCGCGATGCAGCAGGTGCCCGAGCATCAGTCCGGCCGGACCAGCGCCGACGATTCCGACCTGGGTGCGAGTGTGATGCATCGGCGACCCTCATCGTATCGCGGTCACGGCCCCCCTTTACCGGGAGAGCGAGCTGGCGTGACCGCGGGCCGCCTTGGAACGAGCGTTTTTTGGATTGTTCAACTGACTGTTGATTTTTACACCCATGCTCTGGTTTGAAATTCAGCTTCAACGTCAAGGGGGGCCGCTGGGAGTCGGCTACCCCACGCTGGCCTCGCATACCGGCCGGTTCGTGAAAACGCATTTACCGCCCCGAGGGTGACCGAGCTGCGCTATAGTCTTTCGCCATGACCCTAGGACTCGCCGCGCTCAAGCACCTCGTCGTTCTGATGATGGAGAACCGTTCCTTCGATCACATGCTCGGAGGCTTGAACGGCGTCAATGCTGTGAACGGCATCGGCGGGATCGACGGGCTCACCGGCGCCGAAACCAATCCCGACGTCAATGGCACTCCGGTGAAGGTCGAGTCGAAGGCGCAGTATCAGGGCCAGCTCGATCCGGATCCGGATCATCACTTCGCGGCGGTCAACAAGCAGATCTTCGGCGGCGGTCCGGGCAACCCGATGCAGGGTTTCGTCACGAGCTACTTCGACCAGCAGCACAATCTGAACCAGGCGAAGAAGATCATGTATTACTTCCAGCCCGACAAACTGCCGGTGCTGACCAACCTGGCGACCGAGTTCGCCGTCTTCAATCGCTGGTTCGCGTCGATTCCCGGCCCGACGCTCTGCAACCGCGCCTTCGCGCACTACGGCACCTCGTTCGGCAATGTCGGCATGGAGCTGTTCTTCGCGGGCAAGCAGTTCAAGAGCATCTACGAGCGGCTCCTCGCGGCCGGGGTCAGCTCCCGCGTCTATTACTTCGATGCCGCGAGCTCGACGCTCGAGGTCCCGAATATCCTGGCCAATCAGCCGCAGCTCTTCGGCACGTTCAGCCAGTTCGTGCAGGACTGCGCCAACGACCAGCTCCCGGCCTACTCGTTCATCGAGCCGAACTACACCGATCACGCCGACGCGAGCGGCGCCACCTGGATTGCGTCCGACCAGCACCCCGATCATCACGTCCGGGAAGGTGAACGGTTCATTGCGCAGGTCTACAATGCGCTCCGCAGGAACCCGGTGTGGACCAAGAGCGCGCTGCTCGTGGTCTACGACGAGCATGGGGGCATCTACGATCACGTGGTTCCGCCGGCGGTCGTGACCGACGGGTTCGTCGCGCAGCCGGCGGCGACCGGCACCAACGAGGCGTTCCACTTCGACCGGCTGGGCGTGCGGGTGCCGGCGATCCTGGCATCCCCCTGGATCCCGAAAGGCACCGTCGTCAACGGGCGCGTCTTCGAGCACGCGTCAATCCCGGCGACGGTCACGGACTGGCAGATCGGTCTCTTCAACGATCGATCGCCGCGCGAGAAGAACGCCGAGACCTTTCTCGATCTCTTGACCGCGCCGGCGCCGCGTGCCGACTGCATCGAGTTCCAGCTCTAGGAGTCACGCGATGGTGAAGGTGATCAAGGTCCCGAAAACGCCCAAGTCGGCATATGACCCGGCGCGCAAGGTCTCGAATCTGCTGAAGGCGCACATCGTCCAACTCGAAGCCGCGCGGCAGAAACAGTACGGGTTGATGGCGATCAAGCGGCCCCGGAACGAGGGGCAGGCCTCGGCCTACATTGCCGAGCTGACGCAGCTGGTGCACCCGGCCAAGGACGACGCCGCAGCCGCAGAAGCGGCCGCCTTGCGGCCGGCCGTGAGCGACGAGCCGGAGCCGGTCCCCGATGTGAAACCCGCGAAGCAGAGTCCCGCGCGCCGCAAGACGAAGCCTGCCCGGCGAAGAGCGGCCGCGTCTGGTGGCAGCGCACAACCGGCACGCCGCTCCAAAGCGGCGCGCGCGGGGAGAGCCAAGAGGTAGCGATGCGCCCAGTATTTGCCGCGCTCGTGCCAGTCTGGATCGCCGCGTCCCTGCTCGTGCCCCTCACGGCCTCCGCCCAGAACGAGGGAAAGATTCAGGCGGAGCTCCGTCGCGAACGGGAACGGCTCGCCGAGAAATGCGGCCAGTTCTCGCTGTCGAAGGTGTTCGGTTGCGCGCAGACGCTGGTGACCGATCATCCTTTCCACGTGGCGGTCGGCAGCGTGGCCCCGCAAAACGGGTTTGGCGCCGGCCTGGCGTTCGTGGGGCCGCAGTCGAAGCCGAACGAGAACTGGCGCATCAACTGGTCGGCCGACGCAGTCGGCACGGCGTCGTCCGCGTGGCGCGCCGGCGCCTATGCCACGTTCGTGAACACGCGAGTCGCTCCGATCGTGCCGACCCGACCGGGCGGTGGGACCTCCACGTCGGATGCGATGCCGCGGCCCTATCCGACGATCAGCGCCTACGCGCAGGTCACCTCCCTCTCACGTCTGTCCTTCTACGGCCTGGGCAATGACACGTCGGTGGCGGATCGGACCGCATTCGCGATGCGCCAATCCGCGATCGGAGCCCGCGTATTCTGGCCGCTCGGCGGGAGCGGCTTTTTCAACCGGCTGAACCCGACCGCGATCGGTGAGGTGAACGAGCGGCTGCTGCAGGTCGGCGGATCGACTCGCGGCGGAGATCCCTCGATCGACACCCGCTTCACCGACGCGACGGCGCCAGGACTGTCAATTCATCCGTCCACGCTGCAGCTCGGCGAGGGACTGCGGGTCACCCCCGCGGTCGGCCGGCTCCAGCTGAATTACACCGGCATGCTGCAGCAGTACATCGCGCCCTCGGACTCCCATTTGTCGTTCCGACGATGGTCGCTCGATCTGCGTCATGAGTTTTCGCTCTACACGACGAGCGTGCAGAGCGGCGGGGGGGAGCAGAACAGCCCGAACGATTGCGCGGCGAGCGCCAACCGCACCATCGGGGAATATGGCTGCCCGGATGCCACGCTGGTCACGAGAAACCGCGTCGGCACGGTGGGGTTCCGGGCCCTGGTCTCGCGGTCCGGCGTCTCGAGCGGAAACCAGGTCCCGTTCTACTTCCAGCGCACGATTGGCGGGTCGGACATCGATGGCGAGCGCCTGCTCGCGGGCTACGACGACTACCGCTTCCGTGGACCGAACCTGATGGTGCTTCAGCAGACCTTCGAACAGGTGATCTGGGGTCCGCTGGGGGTATTCGCCGCCGCCGAGCAGGGCAGAGTCTCGCTCATCGACGACCCGTTGTCGAAGGGAGAGCTCAGGAAGACCATCGGGGCGGGCCTGACGCTGCGCGCCGGCGGCATCCCGATGGTCACGATCTGGTGGGCCGACAGCCGCCGCGAGGGGCACCACATCGCCTTCACCGTCAACACCTCGCTGCTCGGCGGATCGTCGCGGCCGTCGCTTCGCTGATCCGGCGCGCTCAGGCCGACGGCGGCGGAGGCATCCGGAACGTCTTCTTCACGTACTCGATGTTGGCGCGGGTGTCGGCGACGATGTCGTTGGTCGGCGCGTTGGTCTCGAGCACGTACCAGCCGCGGTAGCCGACGTCGTAGAACTCCTGCGACATGCGCGGCCAGTCCATCTTGCCTCCCGGCGTGGACAACAGCATGTTCGCATTCTTGACGTGGATCTGGTTGATGCGGGCGCCGAGCATCTTCGGCTCCCCGTAAATGTCCTTCACGCGCGACACGATGTTGTGCGCGTCGTAGTAGCTGGCGACGTGGTCGGATCCGATCGCGTCCATCAGCTTGATGTTGTCCTCGGCCGAAATCCAGTCCTCCAGCCCCACCACCACGTCGTACTTCTCGGCGTAGCGCGCCACTTCCTTCATCATCGCCACGAACGAGTCGACCTGCGTCTGGCTGGTCATGTCGATGTGGCTGTCGCCGAGGATCGGCAGCAGGATGTTGTTCGTCCCGATGTTGAAGGCAATCTCCACCGCCTCGGCGAGCAGGATCCCGAACGCCGGATTGGTGTGCATCGGCATCCGTGACTTTCCCGGATTGCCAATCGCCAGCGAGCAGATCTGGATGCCGTTGTCGAGCGCCGCGCGACGGAAGGCGGCCTGCGTTTTGGGATCGCGCAGCGTCGGAGTCTTGCCGTCGGTCGGGTACTGGACGCTGACCTGGATGCCGTCGAGGCCGATCTCCCGGGCGAGCGCGATCTTGGTGATATCGCCGCGCTGCCCGAGGTTCCAGTCCGTCATCCCGACCCGTACCGGGATCGGGTTGACCTTTTCCTTCGTCTGCATCGGCTGATCCATCCGGCGCGCCGTCGCCGGCGCCGCCGGTGGGGCCTGCGCGTGCGCGAGCGCCGGCATGGCCGCTGACGCGATCGTCGCGTGCTTCACAAAATCCCGCCGGGTTATCTCCATCTTGGATCTCCCACCCTCACCTGTCGTGAGGGACTGACCTGACTCGCGCTGACCGGTTCGGCGCTGGACGTCGCCGCTACCCCTTGAGAATGTCGTCCCAGCCCTTGCGGTACTCGGGTCTCTTGATGAACGGCGCGGCTTCCGGCGCATTGCTGGCGCGAAGGTTCTGGTAGTCCCATTCGATTTTCTTCCCGGTCCGGTAGGCCACGTTGCCGAGATGATTCGCCTCGGTCGTCCAGCCGGAGTACTGGAAGTTCGAGCCAGGCACCGGACCGACTCCCTTCGCGTAGTTGACCCACTCGACCCAGTGGCCGGGGGAACGCGGCAGCGTTTCCGGCGGCGTCTTGAAATCCTTGAACTTCTCTTCCGGCAACAACTTCCCATTGCCAAGCAGCATGCCGTTCTCGCCGATGAACAGGGAGGACCGTCCGCCCCACTCCGGCACCCAGCCTGGCGGCTTGCTGTCTCCCTGGTGCCACACCAGCTTGAGCGCAGGCTGGGAACCAACGGCCGCGTACTCGTAAGTGGCCGCCATCGTCGCCGGCGCCAGCTCCTTGTGGGCCACCGGCCCGTTCGGCGAAACCGATTCAATCGTCAGCGGGGCCATCGCGAACCCGCCCTTCCCGTCAGGGCGCTTGAGATCGAGCACCGTGTAGGGCGCGTCGTTATCGTGGCTGCCGAGGTCGCTCATCGTGCCGTTGCCGAAATCCCACCAGCGGTACCAGCGGGGTCCGGGAAAGTAGGTGTCGTGGTACGGCCGCGCCGGTGCCGGCCCGAGCCACAGATCCCAGGCCACCTGAGGGGGGATCGGCATCTCCTCCTTGAACCGGTCGACGATCTGGATGCCGTGCCAGAACCCGTGCGGCTTGTCGAACTTCTCTGCGGACGCGGCGTCCTGAAGCCCCCAGGCGCGGTCAGCCCAGACGTGTACTTCACGCACGGGGCCGATGACGCCGGTGTCCAGGATTTCGCGGATCGTGCGGCGCGCGTTCGAGGCGTGCCCCTGGTTGCCCATCTGGGTCGAGAGCTTGGGGTACTTCGCCGCGGTCTCGCGGATGAGACGTGTCTCCCAGATGTTGTAGGCGAGCGGCTTCTCGCAGTAGACATGCTTGCCGTGCGTCAGCGCCAGATAGGTGGCGAAGGCGTGGGTGTGCTCCGCGGTCGCGACCACGACGGCGTCGAAATCCTTGGGGTTGTCGAACACTTTTCGGAGGTCGGTCTCCCGCCTGGCCTTCGGGAACCGCTGCGACGCGTTCTCCATGGTATTCGCGTTGATGTCGCAGAGCACCGTCGCGTTCTCATCAGGATGCGGGACAGTGGGCCCCGCGGTATCCCCGCGACCCCTCCCGCCGCCTGCGGGCGCGTCCGGGTTGATGGTGAGCTCGCCCATGCTCGCGGTCGCCCGGCCTCCGGCGGCGATGAACGCGATGTCGAGCTTGCTGTTCAGGTTCTGGCCGCGGAGTATCGCCGGTGCCTTCGAGAACACGGCGGCGGCGGCCAGGGCTCCACCGACAAACTCACGGCGCGTGATCTCACGCGCCCGATCCTTCTTGGTCTTCTTGGTCATGGTGTCTACACCTCGCGCGCCGCTCGACCCGGATGCGCCCAAACTGCCGGTGGACGGCCGTCACGCGACCGTTGCGCGTATTCTCACGGATTCGCGCCGCGACGGCAATGGTGAAGTGCAGGCTCATCAGCTCGTCCTGCAGATTCGAATTCGTAGCTTCCGACTCAGGCGGAAGAACAACTGGAGCCCAATCCCACCAGCTCCAGATAGAATCCCGCCGATGTCTCCGCCTCGCCCCCCGATTGCCGCCTCATCCCTGAGACTCATGCTCGCGCTCGGCGCGGCCTGCGTCGTCGTATCCACGATCGCGGTGTTGACCGTAACGCGCGCGGGGGACATCGCTGCGAGGCACGCCCCGGCGCCCATGTCAACGCCGCGTCCCGGCGCGACACCTGCGCTCGGTGCCGCGGTCGTTCAAGTGAACCAAAGCACCCGCGACCCGCTG
>JBDTSX010000078.1:0-11903 GCA_039930925.1 Acidobacteriota bacterium
CCACGCACCCTGAGGAGATGTACATCATCGGCGGTCACATGGACGGGCACGGCTGGGGGGAAGCCGCCAACGACGATGGGTCGGGAACGGCCCTCGTGATGGAGATCGCGCGCGTCCTGAGCAGCCCGGACGTGCAGACCGAACGCTCGATCCGCTTCGCGCTCTGGAACAACGAGGAGACCGGTCTGAACGGCGCCGCTGCGTACGTGGCACAGCGCAAGGACCTGCAGGGCAAGGAGAGCCCGGCCGGCTCGGGCCGCTATCCCGAGCCCAAATGGCTCGGCATGATCCAGCACGACATGATGATGTTCGATCACGGGATGCCCGGGCCCGATGGCACAGTGCGCGCGGAGCAGCGCCCGGAAGCGGACGTCAACATCGAGTTCCAGTCCACTTCGGCGCTGGCTGACGCCGCGCAGAAGCTCGCCTGGATGGTGAGGGGGGCCAACGAGAAGTACGCGACCGACTACCCCGCAAGCGTCGGGCCACACATGACCAACACCGACTCCACACCGTTCATGGAGATCGTCCCCTCGATCAGCGTGCGGGAAAACGAGCGCGGCGCACAAATCGGGGGCGGCTGGGACCCGCACTGGCACCAACCCACTGACGTCTACGCGACGTTCAGCGACAGCGATTTCAAACTGGGCCTCAACGCGGCCCAGACCACGCTCGGTGCGCTCGGACAGCTCGCCGGAGCGACCGTCAAGAAGTAGGCCCGGCGTGCTCTTCCGCCTGAAGGCCGAAGCCACCTGTTGATTTCAGGCGCCGGCGGCGCTATGGGGCGGGGCCCGGGGCCCGGGGCCCGGGATCCGGGGTCCGGGGTTCGGGGTTCGGGGTCCGGGGTCCAAGGTCAAGGGTTCAGGTCCGGGGTCCGGATCAGGATCTTCCGGATACTTTGAACCGCCCGTAAACGATTTCATCCCAACCGCAGTATTCCCTCGCGGGCTCCGCTTCCTGTCGAACGGCTGAGCCGTCGCCCCGACCACCGCGCATCGCGAAAACCTGCGCGGCGGGCCGAGGATACGAGTAGATTAGCGAGTTGAAGACTCCGCGGATCGCGGGTTGATTGGTGTAATGGGCGAGCGGCGCGGCCGACCGCTGAGGGAGGACGTATGGCAATAGGAACTTCGAGAGCTCGCCTGGCATTGGCGGCGGGCACCGCGGCGTTGCTCGCGGGCGCATCAGGGATGGTGACGGCCCAGCAGCCGGCGCCGGCCGCTCCGGCCGCCGCACAGGCAGGGCGTGGAGGCGGTGGCGGACGCGGCGGAGCGGCCGCAGCGACGGCATTGTTCACCGCGGCGGACGTCAACAAGGACGGTTCGGTCAGCCGCGACGAGTTGAAAGCGACGTTTCAGAAGTGGGCCGACGGCGCCGGCGGAACGCTGACGCAGGAACAGTTGATGGCCGGCCTGGCCGCGGCGCTGCCGGCGCCCGCGCCCGCGCCGGCCGCACAACAGGGGCCGCAGTGCGGGGGCCGCAGCGCAGACCCGCACAGCGTCTGCCCGGAGGACGTGGCCGCCATGAAGGCGACGCTCGCCACCATGTCCAACACGCCCCCCGCCAAACCTCAGAAGCCGCGGAAGATCCTCGTGCTCGGCAAATCCGCCGGCTTCGTGCATTCGTCGATCCCGCTGGCCGCTGTCACGATGGACGAGCTCGGCAAGAAGACCGGCGCGTGGACCACGACGCTGACCTACGACCCGGCCGACATCAACACCGAGAACCTCAAGCAGTACGACGCCGTCTTCCTCGACAGCACCACCGGCGCCTTCCTCGATGATCCCAACGACGCGGCGGCCACGGCGGCGCGCAAGGCCGCGCTGCTCGCGTTCGTGCGCGGCGGCAAGGGGCTCGCGGGCATCCACGCCGCGACCGACTCGTACCACGCGAACGGCGGCCAGGCGGCCGCGCGCGCGGGCGGTGCTCCAGGCGCACCGGGCGCTCCCGGCGCTCCCGCGGCACGCGGCGGGTTCGGCGGTGGACGCGGCGGAGCGGCCGGGACGCTCGCCCCGCTGATGCTGACGCAGGGGGACAAGAACGCGGATCAGAAACTGAGCCGCGACGAAATCACCGCGCTCGCCGATGCCTGGTTCGACAAGATGGACACGGCCAAGGCCGGAACCATCGCGCAGGCTGATTTCGCCGGCCGGTTCGCGACCGTGCTCCCCCCGCCCGCGCCGAACGCCGGCGGCGCGCCGCAGGTCGCGCAGGGACCCGACAACCAGGTCGGCACCTGGCCGGAGTTCAACAAGATGATCGGCGGCTTCTTCAAGTTCCACTGGGTCGACCCGCAGGAAATCACCTACAAGATCGACGATCCGAAGAGCCCGCTGACGGCCATGTTCAAGGGAGCGCCCCTCGTCGTGCGCGACGAAACCTATACGATGGGGATGGACACCTATTCGCGCGAGAACCTGCACATCCTCACGAGTGTCGACTACTCGAAGATGAGCGCCGAGGACAAGGCCAAGGAAAGCAATCCGCGCTCCGACCACGACTACGGGCTCAGCTGGATCAAGCGCGAGGGGAACGGCCGCGTGTTCTACATGGCCCACGGCCATGCCGAGCGCAACTACGCCGTCAAGCCGCTGCTCGAGCACCTGCTCGCCGGCGTCCAGTACGCGCTCGGCGACCTGAAAGCCGACGACAGCCCCAGCGTCAAGCCGGGCACGAAATAGTCCGCGACGGCAATCGTTCGCCTGACCGCCACTCCCCGTGAACAGGAGACGAGGAGGACAGGAGCTTTTGTTTTTCTTTGAAACAAGAGCCTCCTGTTCTCCTTCTCTCCTGTTTTTTGCTGGGGGTGAAATCCAGCCGCTATCGATCGGCCCCCCCGAAGTGCTCGGCGCGCTTCCGCTTCAGGAACTCCACGGACCGGCGGATCTCGCCCAGCCCCTCCATCCCCGCCTCGGTTGAAATCCAGCCGCTGAACTGCACGCCGGCGAGCAGCCTGAAGATCGCGTCGTAGTCGTTCGACCCCTTGCCCGTCTCGCCGTGCCGGAGCGCGCTCGAATATCCGGTGGCCCCATCGCCCGTGGCCAGATCGGCCAGTGCCGCCCCCGGCGCCAGAAACCGATCGGACGCATGCATCGTGACCACACGACCGCGCACCTTCTCGAGGAACTGCACCGGATCGTAGCCGCCGACCAGGGCGTTGGAGGGATCGTATTGGACGCCGAAAAACGGCGAGTCAATCCGTTCGATGATCTCCAGGAAGATGTCTTCAGGCTGGGCGAACTCCGGGTAGCGCCAGGTGCCGTCCTTGTAGTGATTCTCCATGCACAGCACGACGCCGCGCGGCTCCGCGTACTCCAGCGAACGCATGATGCCCTCGACCGTGCGGGCGACGCCGTCCTCGCGCGACAGGCCCGGAAAGCGCTGTCCGCTGAGGGTGCGGCAGTGCCGCGCGCCGAGTCGCTGCGTCAGATCGATCGCCGCCTTCTGCCGCTCCACCTGCCGGCGCCGCTCGTCCGCATCAGGGTGCGTGAAGTCCGGGGAGAAGCAGATCATCGACGTCACCTGCCCGGTCTCTTCGAGCAGTCGGGCGATGGAATCGACGTCCGCCGGCGCCAGACTTCGGAAGAAGCCGTCGTAGTGCTCGACCCCCTCGCCGCCAAGAGCCGCCGCATCCCTGATCCACTGCTCGAAGGGCATGCGTCCGTCGGTGAGCTCGTCGAAAAAACATTTCGGAAACACGCTGATGCTCGGGGCCATAGATGCGGAATCTATCAGAGTCGCCCAGGCAAAATGCGGCCGCTCGAACCTGCGGCCGCTCGAACCTTGACACTCCGCATCGCGGGACGTAGGCTGCCGGGCGGAGCTCACTCGACAATGCACAGACCCGTTTCGAGATGGTTGGCCGGCGCTGCGGTTGCCCTCGCGTGCGCAAGCATCGAGCCCGCCGGGGCGTCCGCGCAGGCGCTGCAGATTTCCGACTACGCGACGATGCCGATGACGGGAAGAATCGAGGGAACGGGCAACGATGGCTCGCTCGCCCGCGTGAACTTCCTCCGTGCCGAGCCGGGCCCCGCCGGGCGGCTGTTCGTGAACGACCTGAACGGTCTCCTCTACATCCTGGACCAGGACACGCGGAAATTCGTGACCTACCTGGACTTCAACGGCAGCGGCGCACGGACCGGCCTCTTCGACAAGCTGACGGTCGAGAACGGCTATGCGAACGGACTGATCAGCTTTCAATTCGATCCCGACTACGCCCGCAACGGCCGGTTCTACACCATCCATCTCGAAGATCCCGAGATGCCGGGCTCCCTCGTCCCGGACGGCGCCGCCACGCCCGGGCTCAGCGTGCAGGGGTACACCCCGACCGCGCCAATCGCCACGCCGGGAGAGATCGACCGCGAGGCCGTCGTCATCGAGTGGACCGATTCGAACATCGCCAATACCACCTTCGAGGGTTCCGCGCGTGAGCTGATGCGGGTGCAATTGAACACTCGCATCCATCCGATGGGCGATCTCATCTTCAATCCGACCGCACGTCCCGGCGATCCCGAGTGGCGGGTGCTCTACCTGGCCTGCGGTGACGGCGGATCCGGCGAACAGAAGACCGCCATGCGCCTCAACCCACAGCGCCTCGACACCCTGGTCGGAAAGATCCTCCGCATCGTCCCCGACCTCGCCGAGCATGTGGAGACGAGCACCGTCAGCGGGAACGGCCGGTATCGGGTGCCGCGCGACAATCCGTTTGCCGCGACCGCCGGCGCGCGGAAGGAGATCTGGGCGTACGGGTTTCGGAACCCGCATCGTCTCAGCTGGGATGTCGATGCCGCGAGCCCGGCCAACAGTCGCCTGATCGCCGCCGTGATCGGCCTGCACGCGTGGGAAACGGTCGATCTCGTGCGCATGGGGGGCAACTACGGGTACTCACAGCGTGAAGGGCCGCAGCGTCTGAACGACGACAACTCGCGCGGCGATCTGCCGGAGGTGGACATGCTGCCCGTGCACGTCACCGACACGATTCTCGACGGCATGGTCGCGCCGCAGTATCCCGTGATCGCGTATCCGCATGCCGCGGGGGGCGGCGACGCGATCGCCGGAGGCTTCGTCTATCGCGGCAGCGTGATCCCGGCGCTGCGCGGCAAGTACATCTTCGGCGACATCACGACCGGGCACGTCTGGTACGCCGACTACGCCGAGATGGTGGCGGCAGACGATGGGAAACCCGCGACGCTGGCGCAGAAGCACGAGCTGCAGATCGAATGGGACAATCCGGCCGACACGCCCGACGCCGGACGGACCCTCTATCCGACGATGTCTCCGATTGTCGAGGCGGCGTACCACCTGCGTGGCGGAAAGGATCCGGACATGCCGGGCACCTCAACGGTGTCCGGACCCAAGCGGGTCGACATGCGATTCGCGGTGGACGGCGCCGGGGAGCTCTACATCCTCAGCAAGAGCGATGGAATGATCCGCGCCGTCACCGGCGCCACGCTCACTGCACCTTCTGCTCGTAATTGATCAGGATCACCAGGTCCTCGGCGCCCACCTGTTTCAGACCGTGGGAGCTGCCCGGCCGGGTCAGTACCGCGGTGCCGGGGACCACTTCGAAGCTTTTGCCGTCAATCGTCATCATGCCCCGGCCGCTGAGCACGTAGTAGATCTCGTCCTCTTTCTGCTCGTGATAGCCGATTCCGGATCCGGGCTTCAGCGCGCGCTTGCGGAAGACGAGACCGAGGCGCGGCGCCTTCTTGAAGAACGAGTACCCAACCGTTTCTCCGCCTCCGTTGTGCGTGCCCGGTTCGGTCGCCGCCACTTCACTGTCGCGTTCGAGAATGTAGCCGCCCGGCGCCGGCTTCTGCGGCGCCGCGGACTGGGCCCACGCCGCGCTCGACAGAAGTCCCATCAACAGGAGCACGTACCGCTTCTTCATCTGTCTCCCTCTCGATTGCATCCGTGTGTGGTGAAGTGTCTGGCTTCAGCCAGGCCAGGGTTCCCGTAGCGTCCGGCAGCCGGACCTGGTCGTATGCGCGCGCCCGTCGGGCGAAGACCAAGTATCCTACAGGTCACACGCGAGCCTGTGGTTGAGCGCGCGAGCGCGCCGCGGCATCGAGTGGAAGCATGTGACCAGACGCCGTGTCGACATCGACGAGGTCAGTTCCTTGACACCGCTCTACGGCGGGCGTAGCCTGCGCGGAGCGTACGGAAATTCCGCGCGCTCGGAGATGCCGCCAGACGCGGCGCTGAGCTCCAAGAGGCATTTATGCAGATTGTTCGCAGCCGGACGATGTACGACGTATGCATCGTCGGGTCGGGTGCGGGAGGCGGCATGGCGGCGATGGTGCTCGCGCAGGCGGGCGCCAACGTGGTGATGCTCGAGGCGGGACCGATGTGGGATTCGGCGACCGACTCCGCGATGTTCAAGTGGCCGTACGAAACCCAGCGGCGCGGTGCGGCGACGCCGGAACGGCAGTTCGGGGAGTTCGACGGCGCCCTCGGAGGGTGGACGCTCGACGGCGAGCCGTACACCAACGCGCCCGGCGACCAGTTCGACTGGTTTCGATCGCGGATGCTGGGCGGGCGGACGAATCACTGGGGGCGCATCTCGCTGCGGTTCGGGCCGAACGACTTCCGCCGGAAGACGCTCGACGGGCTCGGCGACGACTGGCCGATCTCCTACGACGATCTGAAGCCGTACTACGACAAGGTCGATCGGCTGGTCGGGGTCTTCGGCGTGCCCCTCAACATGCCGAACGAGCCTGACGGGATCTTTCAGCCGCCGCCGGCGCCGCGCTGCTACGAGCTGGTGATCAAGCAGTCGTGCGATCGACTGAACATCCCATCGGTCCCTTCGCGCCTGTCGATTCTCACCAAGCCGCTGAACGGCCGGCCCGCCTGCCATTACTGCGGGCAATGCGGCCGCGGCTGCGCGACCTATTCGAATTTTTCTTCCCCGTCGGTGCTGCTGCCACCGGCACTGAAGACCGGCCGGCTCAAGATCATCCCCAACGCGATGGCGCGCGAGGTGACGGTCGACGAGAACGGCCTGGCGAACGGCGTGCTCTACATCGACAAGGGCTCGGTGCGCGACAATCACGTGCGCGCGCGCATCGTGGTCCTGGCCGCCAGCGCCTGCGAGTCCGCACGCATCCTCCTGAACTCGAAGTCGTCGAAATTCCCGCAGGGGCTCGCGAACTCGAGCGGCAAAGTCGGGCAATACCTGACCGACTCGACTGGCGTCGGCGTCACCGGGTTCATTCCCAAGCTGATGGACGGCATCCCTCACAACGACGATGGCACCGGAGGCATGCACCTCTATACGCCATGGTGGCTCGACAACAGCAAGCTGGATTTTCCCCGCGGGTACCACATCGAACCGAGCGGCGGCCGACGGATGCCAAGCGCCGGTTTCGGCGGCGGCATCCACAATTTCACCGGGGTCGAGTCGGCCGGGCGGCCGATGGCGTTCGGCGGCTATGGCGCGCAGCTGAAGAACGACTATCGCCGCCTCTATGGCGCGACCGTCAACTTCGCCGGCCGCGGCGAGATGATTCCGAACGAGAAGAGCTACTGCGAGATCGACCCGACGGCGGTAGACAAATGGGGCATCCCGGTCCTGCGTTTCCACTTCCAGTGGGGCGACTACGAGACCAACCAGGTCAAACACATGCAGGAAACCTTCCGCGCGATCATCGCGGACATGGGAGGCACGGCGCTGTCTCCGATGCCGTCGAAGGAAGACGGCTACGGGATCGCGCCTGGGGGCCGGATCATTCACGAAGTCGGGGTGACGCGCATGGGCAACAACCCGTCCACTTCGGTGCTCAACAAGAACTGCCAGGCGCACGACGTCAAGAATGTCTTCGTCGCCGACGGCGGGCCGTTCGTGTCGCAGGCGGACAAGAACTGCACCTGGACGATCCTCGCGCTCGCGATGCGGACGGCCGAGAACATCGCCGACCTGCGCAAGGGCGGGACGCTGTAACACGACCGGGATCCGGGATCCGGGATCCGGTTTCAAAACCGTCCGTAGCGTCCGGCTTCAGCCGGACGATGGGGGTTTTGAAACATTCTACCGAGAAGGAACTGTCATGAAGAGACGGGCAATGCTGCGGCTGATCGCGTCCGCGCCGGTGGCGGCCGGATTCGTGTGGACGGACGCGGAGGCGCAACAGGCGCACCAGCATGCGCAGGCGGCTCAAACCGCGGCGCGCAAGACGGCGACGCCGTTCAAGCCGAAATTCTTCACGCCGCACGAGTACGCCACGGTGCGCGTGCTGGTCAACCTGATCATCCCGAAAGACGATCGCTCCGGCAGCGCGACCGACGCCGGCGTGCCCGAGTTCATGGACTTCATCATGATCGACAACCCCGGCCGGCAGACCGCGATGCGCGGCGGCCTGGCGTGGTTCGATCGGGAGTGCGCGAGCCGCTACGACAAGCCGTTCCTGGTCTGCACCGAGGCGGAGCGGACGAAGGTGCTCGACGACATTGCCTGGCCCCAGAAGGCCTCGCCCGCCCTCTCGCACGGCGTGAGCTTCTTCAACAGCTTCCGCGACCTGACGGCGAGCGGGTTCTGGAGCAGCAAGATGGGGGTGACGGACCTCCAATACATGGGGAACGTCTTCGTCGCGGAGTGGAAGGGATGCCCGGACCCGGTCCTCAAGCAGTTCGGGGTCGACCGCAAGGTGTGACACCGTCCGGCTGAGCCGGACGCCACGTCGTGACTACGGTAGCGTCCGGCTTTAGCCGGACGTCAGACGTTCAGAAATTTCCCGGCGCGCCGACCGGATACTGTTCGAGATCCATGACGCTTCCGGTGACGAGCGCACTCGCATCGCTCGCGAAGTATTCGGCGGCGAGCGCAATGTCGCGGGGCGACAGCAGACGCCCGAACGGACGGGTCGCGACCGCCTTTGCAAGCCAGTCCGGATCGTGCTCCTCCTCGCGCTTGACCCGCTCCTCCCCTTCCGTCAGCGTCCACCCGACGTTGATCTGATTGACCCGCACCCGGTTGCGATTCAGCGCGGCGGCCGCGTTCCGTGTGAGCGTCATCAGCCCGCCCTTGGAGACGGAGTAGGGCCCCAGCTTCGGCTCCCCGATATACGCGTTGACCGATCCGATGTTGACGATCGACCCGCCCCCACGGGTCTTCATCGATCGCACCGCCTCCTGCAGGCACAGGAACGGCGCCCGCAGATTGATGTGCATGATCTCGTCCCACAGTTCCACCGGCGCATCCTCGAGATACCCGCGCGACACCTTGGCGGCGTTGTTCACGAGGACGTCGACGCCGCCGAATTCCTCGACCGCGAACCGGACGACGCGGCGGCATCCGTCGACATCGGCGAGGTTCGCGAGGACCGACGCCGCCCTGCATCCTTCGGCGTGGAGCTTCGAGACGACCGCCTCGGCCTGCGCCTGGTCGCGCCCGTGCACCACGACCAGCGCGCCGAGCGAGGCGAAATGCTCGGCGATGCCGCGGCCGATGCCGGAGGTCGAGCCGGTGACCAGTGCGACTTTGCCATCGAGCCTGCTCATGTGATTGATCTCGGCGTCGGTCGGTTAGCGCGGCACGGCGTGAATGTCGTCGCAGATTTTCTTCAGGGTCGGGAACAGGTTGCGGTCGGCGGGCCGGAAGGCCGCCCCGTCGATCACGAGCGGCGCGCCGACGACCACGAGCGGAGCGCCCCGGCGGGCGCATTCGACCGCTTGCTGAATCGAGAGCCCGCCGACCGCCTGGACCGGCACCGAGACCGCGGCGATCACCGCGGCGAGCTCGTCGAGCGGGCTCAAGCCGCGGATCATCGCGCGCTCGTCGAAGCCGATGTGATGGACCACGACGTCGACGCCGAGTCCCTCCATCCAGGCCGCGCAGGCGACCCGATCGGGCGCGCCGAGGTTGTCGCCCATCACCTTGATCCCGAACTCGCGGCCGGCGTCGATGACGCGCCGGATCGTCGCCTCGTGCGCGCGCCCCATCACGACCACGAAGTCGGCGCCCGCCTTGGCCATCATCTCGGCTTCGAGATAGCCGCCATCCATCGTCTTCAGGTCGGCGACGATCGGATGATTCGGAAAACGCCGGCGGAGCTGCTCGACGGCATGGAGACCCTCCGCGAGGAGCAGCGGTGTGCCCGCCTCCAGCCAGTCCACGCCGGCCTCGACGCCGATCGCGGCGGTGTCGAGCGCTTCGTCCATCGAGGTCAGGTCGAGCGAGAGTTGCACGATCGATCGGGTCAGCTTGAGGAGATCCATATGAGGCTCGGACGCGCCAGCGTGAGGCGTGAGGATAATGCAACCGCCCAGGCCGCCGCAATCTCGAGCGCCGGCGGCTGGCAGCGCGGGGCAGATTCGCGGCCGGTGCTCGGGGCGGCGTCACGTAGAATGGAGCGTTATGGCCAGCATGATTGAAGCGATCGAGATCAAGCGCAAAATGTACTTCGAGCACGAAGGGGCGCCGTACCACTGCCTGGACGTCGAGGTGTCGAAGCCGACGGCGCGAGGCGGGCAGACGCTGGTGCGCATCAAGATGCGGAACCTGCTGACCCGCGGCGTGTTCGACAAGACCTTCAAGGCCGGGGAAAAATTCAAGGAGCCGGACCTGGTGGTGGTCCCCGCGTCGTACCTCTACGCCGACAGCAGCGGCTACAACTTCATGGACCAGGAAAGCTTCGAGACGCTGACGCTGAGCGGCGAGATCCTCGGCGACGATCGTCAGCTGCTGGTGGACAACGTGATGGTCCAGGTACAGAAGTACAACGGCAGCCCGATCGGCCTGCAGTTCCCGCCGCACGTGGAAATGGCGGTCACTTACACCGAGCCGGGCACCCGCGGCGACACCGCCAGCGGCAGCGTCACCAAGCTGGCCACGCTGGAGACAGGACTCGAGATCAGGGTCCCGCTGTTCATCAAGGAGGGGGAGAAGGTCAAGGTCCACACCGAGACCCGGGAGTTCGCGGGCCGGGCGTAGCCGACGCAGAGCCGCGCGGACGCCGGCTCGTACGTCGAACAGGCGGGCGCCGAAGCGCCCGCCCGTGATGGGTCGCGAAGCGTCGTGTCAAACACGACCGACGGTCCGGCCGGAGCGAAGCCGGATGTCGCGAGATGGACTCTCGAACGTCGGCTACGGCTCGAGACGGATTGTGGAGTTCGAGTTGTTGTCGACCCGGAAGTAGATCTTGTGCGTGACGATCGGCGCCGGCGACGAGAACGAGACGTTGTCGAAGATGCTGACGCCCGGCTGCGAGCCTGGATTGAAGAAGCCCGGCGTGCAGCCGGTGTTGACCGTGCCCAGATGGAGCTTGTCGGTCGTCTGGACGGTGCAGCAGATAGACGACCGCCGCAGCCGCGAATGACGGCCAGGTGGCGCGGAACGCCTCCTGCCAGCGCCGGCGGCCCGGTGCCTGATCGTTCCAGAAGATGAACACGTAGGCGAAAAGGAGCGGCGCATACATCACCGCGTGCACTTTCGCGAGCGAGCCCAGGACCATCGGCAGCAGGTGCAGGCCGGTGCGGCGCCACTGGGGATACTCCAGATAGGCGACGAACGATCCGACGACGCCCAGGACCGACAACAGCTCGGACCGTGCCGAGATCAGGTTCATCGTCTCGGTGTTCGCCGTGTGCACGCAGAAGAGCGCCGCGGCCACGATCGGCACGTACAGGCTCACCGCGGCGTCCGCCTCGCGCAGCACCCGGTGGTAGAACAGCACCAGCAGCACGCCGAGCAGCAGCAGGAGCGCGATCTGGGTGCGGTGAAACTGTCGCGGATTCAGGCCGCCGGCGATCGCGTAATCGATCGCCAGCGTCGTCGAGACCACCGGCCGGTAGCTCGCGTGCGGCGGCAGGCTGCTGAACGTCGTCGCGTCGGTGAAGAACCGCGGAATGCTCGACAGGCTGCGGATGTAGAGATTGTTTTCCACGACGTGCGCGTCGTCGAAATG